>NZ_LANP01000005.1 GCF_000964595.1 Orientia chuto str. Dubai
GTCCTATTTTCAACCTCAATAAAACCAGCGTCTCTTAATTCTACTAGGCATTGTCTAACCCTGCGTTGACCAACATTTAACTTATCCTCAAAAAGCTTATAACTCTCCTGTAATTCCTCTATATCGTTGTTATAATAGCGCTGCAGTCTAAATACTATGAATGATAGGAGTTGTTTAGAGGTTTTACTTAAAGCTTTTTTATTATCTCCAATCAGATCCTTCCACTCTGCTGGTATAAAATTTCCAATAAAATGGTAAAAAATTGTGTCATTATTGGCACTGTTATTTTTAGTAAAATTACAACCATTGGTTAGAATATCGCGTACTATATGTTGCACTTTTTGCCTCCAAAAATACAGCTATAGCAGGTAGTTTTAGAAAATAATTTTTTATAAATTATTCTAAAATTTTTATTCAAAAGGTCGAATATAGGGAGCATAATTATTCTTATACAAAACCTATTTTTATCTTCATACTGATTCTATCTGCCTTACAAGACCAGTTTTACCTATAGGGAATGATACTCCATGATAAAACTTATTAAAAATTTTCAACATGTTAGTAACTTCAAAAAAGAGTCAACAGAAAAAAAATTTTGGCTTGAACTTGAAAAAAGTTGCAAGTTCATATAAGGTTATAAACAATAAAGATTTCATCAAAAAATATCTCAAAAAGCTCTGCAATATTTGTTATTACTAGCGTTAAGGCTTATTTTTTGCTTAATCTATAACAGAGCTTTTTCTAAAGCAAATTGATTTTATTATTTATAAACCATTTTGTTAAGCTACTTTTTCACAATTTACTTCTCTAGGATATCTACCTAATAGAAAGCTGAGATTTTTTGTAATATATATTTTTTTATCTATTATAATCTTAATGCTTTAAGCTATGATTTTAGATAATATAGTCGTTCAAGGTTGCTTATACGATAAATTAACTATTATAATATAAAAAGTATAATAGAATTTTCTAAAGTGCCTATAATAATCTAATACAAAATGTACTAGGCAGTATTTAGTGTTATAATAATTAAATTGAAATTATGTTATTAGAAACAGTAATTGTAATCTTATTAATTGTTTTTTCCTCAGTTTTATCAGCTATTGAAACAGCTGTTACTGCAACATCCATAGGTAAAGTACAGCAACTAAAATCTACTGGTGTTTTAAAAACAGAGTTACTGTTAAAATTAATAAAAAATAAGGAGCAGGTTATTAGTACCTTGCTCATTGCTAATAGTATAATAAATACAGTTGCTACTACTGTTGGTACTAGTATTGCAATAGCAATTTATAAAGAATTAGGCACTATTATTTCATCTATAGTAATGTCGGGAATAATAATAGTATTTGCTGAAGTAGTACCAAAAGCCATTGCAGTTTCTAAAGCTGAAACAATAGCTTTATTAGCTGTTGATATTATCCAATTCCTTTTAACGTTTTTAGCTCCTATTAGTTACTTGTTATCACGTATCATTAATTTTATCTGTTGGATGTTTAATATTAATCTTGCTAGTAGAGTTTCTGGTACAGAAGAAATTAGAGGGTTAATTGAGCATCAACATCAAGAAGGAAATGTTTTTGATAAAATGGATCGGGATATGCTTGGTGGAGTGCTGGATATTAAGGATATGGAAGTATCGCAAATTATGGTTCATAGAAGTAAAATGTGCACAATTAACTTTGATCTACCAATAGAAGAATTTATTGCTAAAGCGATTACTTTACAGTACTCTAAAATTCCTGTATGGAAAGAAAGTAGTGAAAATATTATAGGTATATTATACGTTTGGGATTTAATAAAAGAACTGCACAGTAATAAGTATAATGCTCAGTCTATAAAATTAAGAGATCTAATAGCTGATCCGTGTTTTATTCCTGAAAATGCTTTAGTATCTAATCAGTTGAGTAAATTTAAGGAAAAATATAGCAATATAGCATTAGTAGTTGATGAGTATGGAGTATTGCAAGGAATGATTACTAGACAAGATATCTTAGAAGAAATAGTTGGCCCAATTTTTGACAAGACTATCAATAATATTATTAACTTTAATAATACAACTTATATTATTGATGGTAGTAGCTCAATTAGAGACATAAATCGTAAGCTAAACTGGAACTTACCTGATGATGCAACTACTATTGCTGGTTTGATAATTCATCATATTCAAAAAATTCCACAGCAAGGTGACATATATTATTTGTTTGGCCTTAAAATAGAAATTGATAAAATGCATGCTCATTATATTCAATCGGTTAAAGTAGAAGTAGTAAATATAGATAATAATATGGAATTACATAATGTTAGCTAGTAGTATTGGTTCTTATTTATTAATTAGTGCAATAGTGCTTTATTCTATAAATTTAGGATATTTTTTTTTATGTACTAATATTAACCTGTTAAAAATTATCCATATTGTAGCTAGTGTAAATGTTATTTTAGCATTTTGTATTTTAGTTTTTAGTTTTATTATTTCTGATTTTACTATTCAAAATGTATTATTGAACTCCAGCGTAATTATGCCTTTAGTTTATAAGATATCTGGGGCTTGGGCAAGCCATGAAGGATCAATGTTATTATGGTCATCATTTTTGTGTATAGCTAGTATTTATTCGTTATTTACTTGTTATTTCAAATTTCAATGTGAAAAATTGGTTATTGCGTACCAAGGCTTGATTATACTTGTGTTCACTGGTTTAGTATACTTTGCTTTTAATCCTTTTATAGGTAAGTTATCTCGTAATGAAATTGGATTAGGGCTAAATCCTATATTACAAGATATAGGACTAGTATTTCATCCTCTAATTCTTTTTTTTGCTTATGCTTGTTATTTAATACCATTTGTTTATAATGTTATAGCTCTTTTATGTTATGACCACGCTCTAGTATTAATAGATAAAGCTATTTTGTTTTCTAAAATTGGTTGGTTATCTCTCACTGTAAGTATTGCTTTAGGGAGCTGGTGGGCCTATCGAGAACTTGGCTGGGGTGGATATTGGTTTTTTGATCCAGTGGAAAATATTTCTTTGATGCCATGGTTATCAGCTACTATCTATCACCATTCATTATTATACGCGCGATTCAATAATATACTGCTGCGATGCTCTATTTTATCGGCTATTACAACATTTTTACTTTGTATATTAGGTACATTTTTAGTTAGAAGTGACATATTAATTTCTGTCCATTCTTTTTCTCTAACTGATTCGAAAGTTAATTTTATATTAATTTTCTTTATTGTTTTGTCTGTTTCTAGTTTAGGGTTATATATCTTAAGAATTAGTAAATTTTTCAGTAATACTAATACTAGTCTTAGTATTAAAGAATTATTAATACTGTTAGGCAATGTTTTATGGTTATCAGCTCTGATAGTAATTTTAATTTCTATATTTTATCCCATATTTTATAAATTGATTTATGGCAATAAAATATCAATAGGATACTCTTATTTTATTAGTACTTTTATTCCGATAATATTACTAACAGCTTTATTAGCTGGTAGTATCTACAGTCAAAAATCTAATTATTATAGAGTTATAATTGCTCTTAGTATATCAGGAATAATTATTTATTTTAGCTACAGAAATTTAAGTATTGCTAGCCTAGCAATATTTTGCTCAATATATCTTATTCAAGAATCATTATGTTATTTAATAAAATCTTGCAATTACTTTACAATTAAAATTCCTTATAAAGTATTAGTTGTTACTATTAGCCATTTAGGATTTGGTATTCTTATATTATCTATTAGCCTTAATGCTAACTTTCAGCATGATACTGATTTTATTGGTAAAATTGGTAGTACAATTCATAATAATGGCTTAAGTATTACTTTAAGAAATATTAGCTATGCTAAAGGTCCTAACTATTTTAAGCAAATAGCGGAATTTTGGGTTGAAAACGATAAGGAAATATTTATATTAAAACCTGAAAATAGATATTATATTGTTGAGAGTATTGCAGTACCTGAAAGTGATATATATAGTACTTTACTATATGATATATATGTAGTTCTTAGCAAAGTAGATACTGATACAGTATATGCTAAAATATACTATCGTCCATTCATGGCTATGTTATGGATAGGAGTTGCTTTAATATCAATTGGAATGTTGTTTTCCGTAACTACTACTAGAAAAAATCCCAAATTTGATTCTAATTGAGCAACATAGTAAAATATTTATTTTACATATCTGAATTTATATAAACACATAAAATGTGTTATTTTTTTTAAAGATTGATAAAAAGGTATGATGATTTAGGTTATTATTTGTTTAGAAGGGGTTTTTATGTGTATTGAAGATGAACTCCAAGAAATATATCAAAGGTTAAAAATCTACTCTTATGAAAGCAATCTAGTACAACATTTTGAGTCTATTGATCGCTCAGGTAAGATAGACAATATAGATGTTGATGGAAGTTGGAGTTTGTCACACGTTATGTGGGTATAGAGCGCTTATTGATTGCTATCGAGTTTTATATAATAAAAATGATGTAGAGCTTCGGAAAATGAGTTTTCATCTTAAAGAAATGTTTAAAGCAAATTTTCCACTTGCAATGTTGAGGGAAAATTCTGAATTCCAAAAAGAACAGATAGCAAAAAAAATAATGGAAAATTTAAATAATACTGGAGTAGCATATATTTGTTGTAATGATTTTAAAGGTGCTGCTCATCAAACCATTGTTAAAATGGTTAAGAATGACACAGATAAATATTGTGTAACTCTTTATAATGCAGGTTTTGGAGCTCATAATGCAGAGCTGACAGATCTAGATGAATTATTGAAAATGAACGGTATTACTAATTATAGGACACAATCACTATATAATAGAATTAAATATTATATAAATGCATATTGGTATCATGAAAAACAACCTATATATAGTGGAATCAAATATTATATAGATGATATACCTCAACCTAAAGATCTAATCGAATCTGTAATATTACGTCAGACAAATAGTGTGAGTATAGATATATATATTCTGGTATGAAAGCAGAACCTGCAGAAGTAAAAAAATTAGTAGCTCCGCAGCGATATGGCAATTGTACTACCAGATCTATCAGAGAGATGTTAAGAGATAATCTTCCTGATAGTACATTTAGGGAATTATATGATTTTATTACTCTAGTCCGCTATTCAATTAAGTTAGAAATGTTGGAGATGGCTATAGGTAGATCGCAAAAGATAGCTGATCCTGTTTTAGGAAATTATACTGAGTTCTTTTCTTTTGAGAAAAGAGATGAAAAATTTTTCAGCATATTTCAACATAAGGTAAACAGTATTTTGGGTGTTGAGCCTAGCACTCCTATTCAAAATTTGCAAGCTATTGAATTTCTTGGCGGAAATAAGACAGTATTTAGTGAAAAAGATCTGCAATTCTTAGCAGAAATATATGCTAGAAAATATGTTGATGCTGAGTTAATAAAGTTAAATTCAGAGAAATCTCAAGCAATAGTACATTCTACAGTTGCATCCGATAATTCAAAATTTTGGGTAAGTGAAGTTTTGTATGACGAAGACGGATATAATGCTATTACTAAGCAGCAGTTGCTTATGGATGTCTTTATACCCATAAATACAACAAGCTCAAAATCTAGAGTTAGAAGTGTACTTGAACGTATCTTACCATTAAGTTACCATCCTCTGGATTGGGACTCTATATGTTTAAGTGATCAAATTGGTATTGTAAACGAAGTGTTCTTTGATGCAGTACAAGATTGTGATGCATATTTAACTCAACCATTGCTTTTACCAGTTAAGGAGAAACTTCTTCAATGTGTTAAACAATACTATAAAAGTGATTTGGTAGAAAATTCTTCGCTACCACCTAATATACGAAAGCATATTATTGACTCTTGGCGTGAATCTTGTTTGCAAGATCCAAAAATTAATCTTATTATTAAGGCTGCAATTACTCCCAATAAGTATTATTTTCATAACTACAAAATAGCTAGTGAAAGTTCTTTTGAAGATAAATTACAGACTTTAAAAAAGCGCGAAAGGTTAAATATTGAAACAAAAGTAATACCCAAAGGGCATGTAGCAAGAATAAAGCGTGAGCTGGAGTCTAAGCAGCTTGATAGAGCGATAAAAGGTAGGTAATTGTGTAAATGAAAATACTCAAAAAAATTCTCAGAGAAAATATCATGAAAGAAGATCTAACAAGTCTATATTGTTTTGTAGATTTAAATATCAATGAATTAATAGCTCATATTTATATGAAGAAATTCTACTATAATACCTGACATAAGTTATTCAGAAACTCTATAGCAGCAATTATTGTTATATCATCAGTTGATCTCAAATATATAAAGCATATACTCAAATATATAAAGCATATACTCAAATATATAAAGCATATACTCAATATATAATGCCTTCATTCATATATTATCTTCTTTAGTTGCTTATTGCTTTAGGCCTACTAAACCGTATATTAATTTTAAAATCCTTTATAATGCAATACTGAGGTTAGAAAATACTGTTATATTAAATTTCAGTCTTTTCTGCTATGTTTAAAGTAGTCTTCATTGCTACTGTTTTTAGCATTGATGTGTATTAATTATTTCATTTATAAAAGAGGAGGAATTTTTCTATTGGTGTAGCATTCTTGGAAGATGTTATTTTTTGATCATCAATATGCCAATAGGTATTATTATTTTCATATCTTTCAATTTTTTCTAGTTTTTCTGCCTGGAAAAGCCTTGGTAATGTTGCAAAGAGAGATCATATCCTAGTGAAAAAGGTTGAAAGTCATAATTCAATCTAAAGAATAAGGGAAGTTAATTTTTATTAACTTTCACACTTTATAGTTAATAGTATTATTAAATAGCAGTCATATTAAACTAGGCTTATTATCTATAGTTACAGGTGTTATATTATGTTATAGCTTTAAGAAATTTAAAAAGGTTTCAGATTTTGTTAAATAGTTGTTAATTGATAGAGCCTGATCGCAAAATGGTAGTATCGTCAAATAGCTATCATGAGACTTATTTAAAGGAATGTGCAATATCTGTAATGAAGGGATTATATTTATTACCTAATCAACTCTCTAATCTAAAACTGAAGTTATTAGAGATAAATATTGAGAGAAGAAAAAATTTATCGCTTGATTTATTGTTTTTGATAGTAATATAAATAATACTATACTAATAATAACACGGTAAGGTTGACGTTAACGATAAATTATGAATAGAATACTTCAGATTGATGTTTGCTTATCGAAGCAATTAAAAGCTCATTCTTATGCGTTACTACAGAATGCTTTTGAGCAAAATAATAACGGATTTACAGTAGATCATAGATTAAATTTAAAATCATTACAGAAAAATTTAGATTTATATCTAGAAAATGAAGATTTTAGGTCCAAAATGGAAGAGCAGTTTGGCTATTCTGATAAAAATCGTCTTAAAATGGTTATCAGCCAAATTCCTACCAATAGTGCTGAAAACGAAAATTATGAACTTGATAGTAAATATTTAAAACTCCAAAAAGGATTACGTAAATTTTTATATGAACCAGAGGATGGAATTGAATTATTATTAGAGTATCAAGAAAAATGTAGTAATGAACAGACGAATATTCCATTTAATGACTTTCTATCTGAGAAATTAAAAAATGTAAAGAACATATCAGAATTAGCGCAATCTCCTAGCCTTTATAGGAAAATTACATCATCTTATAAAGATATTGAATCATTACATAAAGATCTTCAAAATAGCACTGTAGTTGCTAATATTTGTCATAAACCTCAAGTGATGGCTGATGGTACACAGCAAATGCTTAATGATGATTTTCTTTTTGATGAGGTTCCAACAGTAGATTTTCAAACTCATATTTTAACTGGTACTGAAGATTTTCAGCCAGGAGCTAATGAGTGTCGTAAAGAGTTGTTTAATGGTGGTAATTTTCAAGGATCAACATTTCGTAATATTGAATTTGACTTTTCTCCTGAAGATATTAATTTCCGAAACTGCTTGTTTGATACAGTAGCTTTTAGCAATCATTCAATTAAAAACTTAGATTTAAGAGGAGTAAAATTACAAAAATTACTATTTAGTAATAATGGTTTAATAGACAATGTTTTCTTTGATGTTCAGGATCATAAAGTCTTAAAACAACTTGGCGTTCTTAGATTGGAGCAATCTGTAATCGAAGAACAAGTGCTACGTCAGAATAATACACAATATTATACTGAAGATAAATATACTCAAGATTTACAAGATTTAACTAAGCGTACTGCTGAAAAATTAGCGGCTCTTAAACCAGCTCCAGCTACTGGTTGGTATGGAAGTAGTATATTTAGCTATGTTCAATCTGCAATGAATTATTTGCAATCAGAAAAACCAAGTATTCAAACGCTTCAAGTATCTATAGAGAAAAACCTGCAAGAAATTGAAGCTGAACTTCAAAAATCTGGAAAACAGGATCCAGATTATAGTATTATGGTTGCTCATTATAATCAATTACAAAATTTGTATCATGCAAATAAAAGGCGTCAACAGCAAGAAGTTAATGCTGCTAAGGAAGTAACAATTACAAATGTTGTAAATGATCCAACATACTGCTGTAATCAATCAGAAGATCAGACATATAAAGTTAAAATTAAAGTTAATCGTCATGATCTTGAAGAATTTATAAAAAAAGGCGCAGGTCAAAGCTGCTGTGAATTTTTATCTAATAAATATGCTAGTGATATTCAAAATAAGAAAAATTCTATTAAAGAAGAAATAGGTGCTACAGATATAAAAATTGTTATGGTTCCTGATTTTTCTGGAGAAAATTTAAGCGGATTGGATTTTAGTGATAAAAATATGTCTGCTCTTAATTTAGCATATTGTGATTTAACATTTTGTAAATTTTCTAAAGCAAATTTAGATAGTAGCTGTTTAGAAGGGGCAAAAGTTACTGGTGCTAGCTTTTATAAAGCTAATTTAAATAATGCTAATTTGATAAAAGTATCTGGTAGTGGGGCTATATTTGATAAAGCTAAGGGAAATAATGTTAGGCTAATGGGAGCTGAATTAGGTACTGTTACTAATGGTGTTGGTTCAGTACCAGCTACATTTAAAGGAGCTCAATTATTTACTGTAGATAGCTCTTTTGCAGATATGAGTGGTTGTAATATGGAAGCAGCTATCTTAGAACAGGCAGATTTTAGCCAAGCTAATATGATGGGAGTGAAAGCAATTCAGGCTCAAATGCCAAATTCCACTTTTGAGCAAGCTGTTGCTAGTAGTATTAATCTATCAAATTCTAATCTAACAAACAGCTCATTTAAAGAAGCAGAAATGATTAATGCTAACTGCTCAAAAACTATATTACAAGATGCATGTTTAAAACAAGCGGATGCTAGATTAGCAACATTTGATGAATCTAATATGAAGGGGGTTATTGCCACAGAAGCGAATTTTACTGAAGCTAAAGCTAATAAAATTAGTGCCCAAAATGCTAACTTTGAAGGTGCTATTATGGAATGTATGCAAATGAATAGTGCAAATTTAGCTAATGCAAATATGAGCAAAGTACAGGCTAGAGAAGCTAGTTTTAATAATGCTAATTTAACTTCAGTTAATGCACAACAATCTAATTTTGTGGCAGCAAGCTTTATGGCAGCTAATCTGAATCAGATGAATATTGAAGGTAGTAACTTATCAGGCTCTGATTTAAGAGATGCAAATCTGAAGGATGTAATATTTTCTCCTACTACTATTTTAGTTGATTCTAATATAGAAGGTGCTGAAAACGTTAGTGAGGAATTAAAACAACATATAAGAGATCAAGACCAGAGGTTACTAACAGGGCTAGGATTAAATAGTAGATATCCAAGATGTACTCTTGTTGATACAGATGGCGTGAATATGAGGCTTAAGGCGCAAAGATTAGCATATGCATTGTTAGTTTCAATGCCAAAAGAAGCAGTTTCTTCTCTACCAGAAGCAATAAAGCTTTTACTGCCAAAATATATGGGATTTTCTGCGTTGGGTACTAGGAAAAGTATGCGTGAATTGATAGATAGTTTGATTTTTGCAATTGAGCATGGTGATGAAGGATTACCGCTTTCAGCGCAAGATAAAAAAGTTGGTTATATTGATAGTGCATATGGAGACTGGTTGGCATATGTTGGTGCTAATGCGCAGGCTATGATTAGTAATACTTTAGCAGAATGTACTAATTTAAAGACTTTAATTGGAGATAATTGGAATAAAGAAGGATTTCGCTTTGTTATAGGCGATGGTAATCAATCAGTAGTATCAAAAACATTAACTAACATATCATCTAAGTTACTAAATAAAGCATGGGAAGGAATTTTACAAAAAAAAATAAATCCAGAGTTGCCAGAGACAAGATATGCAAAAGCAAGCAAAATATGGAATAGAAAAATACCTATGGTTAAGCATCTACTGAATGGAGAATATATAAAATTGCTAGCACATACATGTAAAGAGTTCTGGCGTGAGAGTAAAGCAAAAACCAGATTAGCTGTTGTGGGTGCAGCTGTTGGAATAACAACTGCAGCAATAGTATGTGCTGTACCAGCATCATTAGCTTTGCTTTCATATAAAACTGTAAAGAAACTTAGTTCTGTAGTTGGCAGCATCAAAAATAAGCTAGTATCGTCACAATCAGCAAGTAGTACAATAAGTCAAATAGCAGATAATCATCAAGCTAAAAACACTGGGTTAGGTGCTAAAGATGATATAGCTGATGTAGATTTAGAAGTTAATCACAGGGGTAAGATTGCAGACATTAGCAAACAAGACCTTGAGATTATAAGGAATAGCATTGATAGCATTAGTTTTATTGATGAAACAATAATAATCCCACCTTTGTCAAGTAAACAGAAAAATAGATCAGTAAAGCAAAAATAAATTAATCAGTGTTATTGCTATTTTTATAGCTTTAAACTCAAATCATTAGTTTTGAAGGAGATCTATCCTGTTAATAATATATTTCATAAAATTAGCTAAATGATTTTTATATTCTGATGTTATATTTAACTTAGTAATAATATCATATGCTTGTTTTTCTAACTGAGTAATTTTTTGTTTTATTAATGCTAAAATGTTATGTGTATATAAAAAATTCAAAGCAGACTTAAAGTCTTCTGTTTGTTTCTCTTGATTTAAGAATACTCTATGCCAAAAATCTTTCTCATTCTGAGTAATTGCACAATTATATGCTATAATTACTGGTAATGTTACTTTGCTTTCTATAAAATCATCTCCAATATTTTTGCCTAAGCTATTAGAATTACCAAAATAATCTAATGTATCATCTATAATTTGAAAAATTAGTCCTAAATTAATGCCAAATGTTTTTACTAGCAAGCATGTTTGCTCACTCTGATTAGAAATTATAGCAGCAATTTCACATGAAGTTCCAAATAGCTCTGCTGTTTTAGCATGTATTATTTTAAAATATTCATCTTCAGTAATTATTTTTTTGCTGTGTAATTGTGTTAACTGTTTTACTTCTCCTGTAATAATAGTATTAAATGAAGATGAAAAACTTTTAAGTGCTTTCATAGAATTGCTTTTAATCATCATTTTAAATGATTGACTGAAAAGAAAATCACCAACTAGTATACTCGTTTTAGTATTCCACTTTAGATGAACAGTAGGCTGTGATCTACGCATTTTGCTTTCATCTACCACGTCATCATGTAATAAAGTAGCAGCATGAATAAGTTCTACGGCAGCTGCTAGATAATAGTGGGATAATCCTTGATAATTAAATAGCTTGCTAATAAGAACTGTTAACATAGGGCGTATTCTTTTTCCTCCTGCATTGAAAAAATATGTTCCTACTTGATGAATTAATGGCTCTTGAGATGAAAAAATACAATCTAATATTACATTATTTACTTCAGACATATCTTTATGTAGAAAGTTACTTAAATCGCTAATACTATTATAATCATTATTTACTTGCTTTCCCTTTAAGTTCATATACTTTTTTATTGCTTAATATTATCTGATTCTAGTAATGTTCCTAAAATTTCCATCCATAATTCTTGAGTTATAATTTCTGGAGAACGATTTATCTTATCTATTAAGTTAGTTTTTTTCTGCAGCTGAGGTAAAACTTTTAGTATCAGTATATTAGGAGTAATAGATTGATCAACTATCTTACGTACTTGATTGTATAGAGTTTTATAATATAATTTTCTTATTGCTAGCAAATCCAAGTTACTAATTCTTATTTTATTAGATATATACTGACAATTAATAGCTCTAATATTAGGAGAACTATGCAATGGCTTTGAAATTTTTGATAAAAAAGATTTTAAAATATCCTTACTAAGTGCGGTAAATGACTGATTTTCTTGTAATATACTGTCATCTATTTTTTGATTATCTGCTTGAAACTGATTTTCAATAATTGTTTTAATGTTATAAAAGTCAATAATAAAATCAATTAGATCCTTAAAATCTGATATATAAAAATTAGTAATAAATTTTGGATTAGTTGTATCATAGAGAAAGTCTTTAATATTAATTCCGAAATTATTTAATAAAATTTTTAAGACATTGAGTCTAAAAATATTACTTTTTCTATTGAAAGATAATTCAAAATCTAGATCAAATGTTATTTGTTTAGGTAAATTAATTGTATTAATTATATTATCAAAAAAATCTAATTTAGTTAAATATTTCTTTTCTGGGAATCTGTTATTATCAGCATATGTAAGCACAATGTTTTGTAAGGCTGTTCTATAATCAAAATTTGCAATTCCTTGTAATAACACAGTAAGATCAAAATTTGATTTTTTTGTCTCTGCTATACTTAAAATACTAGCGAGTAAAATTTTAGCAAAATATAACTTATCTTTTATAGTTATAAAATAAGATGTTGCTAGTTTATTGTCTTTATTTTCTCTATGAGCTAGATTTTGATAATCTAATTTACTGGTTACTGCTAACTTGTTATCCTCATAAGATAGTTTTTCGATATTTAATCTACCATTAAAGCTATTTTGTTCTATATTCTTTATTATAGAAGACCAAGAAACTTTTGGTAGTAAAAAGTGCAATGTTGATGTAAATTCAAAACTCCGATGTGTAGATGAATAATTCATATAGTCTACTGTAATTTTACTATCTACAGTATATTTTTTAGGTATATCGTTTTCAAAGTCATTAACATTGTAATAATATGGATGATTATCAAAACTAAAGTGAAAATGTGACTCTAGTACTTTGTTTTTTAGTAGATTTTTAACATTATCATAATCAGAAAACTCTCTAACACTAAATTTAAAATCATTTATGTAATTTATTAACTCAAATAAATTATGCTTTGTAACTATTTGAAATAGCCTCTTAGATAATGTTAGCTTACTGGAGATTGTAGCATCTATTTTAATAATATTATTGTTAAAATTTGATTCTTGAGTATACCTATAACATTGCCCCTTATACTCTATTAGCAAAATTTTAGATATTAGACTATATTTTATCTTAATTGGTTCAGTGCATCTTATTATTTCAGATATACTACTTATAGTAACATCTGAAACATTGAATCCTACACTAAATGGTGTGGTTGCTGCTGTAACATTTGAAAAACTAATCGTTGTACGAGATCCATCTTGTTGATACACAATAATATCTTGTTTTCCATATGTTTTAGTAATTTGATTGGCAAATATTTTCCATATTGCATACCAACTAATAAGTAAAAGCAATAATATTACAATACTAGTAATAAAAATTAGATATATTCTTCGCATCGTTTGCCTCTGAGTTTTTGTAAGTCATTATATTTATGATAAAGACTTACAACGTCAATCAACCAGATTAAAATGACTACTATAAATACTTTTATTAACACTGTTGAAATAGAGCTAATTGTTGATTCTGGATATAATGTTAAAATAAGAAATTGTATAAATGCTCCGCCTGATTTGCCAAGTTTAACTCCTACTACCTCAACTGCAGCTTTGCCTTTAATTTTTGTTTCTATGTCAAGTGGAATATATGCAATTTCTTTAGTTGCATCAAATAGAGAGTACTTACTTGATTTGCTTAAAATATTTTGTAGTGCTCCAACTAAAACAGCTAAATAGATAGGATTATAACTAATAGAGCTAAAAATTATACTTTTGCTTTCTCCGGCAATTATTAGCAGAAAGAATATTATTCCAGTAATTCCAATAATTAAAGGAGTAATTATTGCAGGAAATAGCCAGTTAAATTTATGCAATATACTACTACTTATTCCCATAAATAAAACACAAGTTATTCCCATAACAACATTGAACCTTCCCATAAAAGTAATGTACTCCTGTGTTGTTGGATATAATTCTTTAATTTGAGCTTTCCATGGGCCTTCTAAAATATTAATTGCCAAACCATAGCAAATTACCATAACTGCTATGCAACTAATATATTTAGATTTTAGAATTAACTTTATACTATCGTTTAAAGATAATTTAGTTCTACTATAATTATATAACTTAAAATTAGTTATTAGATTATTTTTGCTATGCATTATAGTAGTTTTACTTAATATTAGGTTATTTAAGTATTTAAAGGTAATCATTGCTATAATACCAGAAAAAGTAACAACAATAATAATATGTTGAAAAATTGTTTCAGAATTTTTTGTACAGCTACTGTCAATTGTAAAAATATCTGATATTCCTGAAGCACTAGCACACGATATTAATATATTACCAGCAACTATTAACCCTAGATTGCCAACCATTCCTAAAGCTGGATAAAACCTCTTTGCATCTTCAATATTAAACATATTATTTGCAAATTGCCAGTACATTAGATTAATTACTATAACGCTCCATAGCTCACAAATAATATACATTACAGCGTAACTCCATTTTCCACAAATCATAATAATCCATTGTAAATGTGGATAATTATATATTATCTCTTTAATCAATTCTTCAGATGGATGTAATAACACTTCATTTGGATAAATAATAAAAGCAAATAGTATAAAGAATGTTAAGAAAAATATTACTACCATATAAAAGATATTTTCCATAGAGTAGATATTAGATAATTTGATATATATTACAGTGAATATAATTGCAGAAGGTAATACTAACCATAATTTTAGAAAACTAATTACCTCAGCCCCTACTGAAGGTACTACTAAGCTATCTTTTACTGCTCTTAAAGTACCAAAGTTAAATAATAAGCAAAATATGATTAAGGCCATTGGCATAAATAGCTTCATTTCTTGAAACTCAATAGGCCATATAATCTTTGCAAATTTTTTCAAAATATTAATTACTGACATTGTATTAAATTAATTTGATAAAACAATAAGGAATAAATTTACTTTTACACCATAGAAATAAAAACAACATTGTAAAATGTATATTATTTTATAATGTTGCTAGGCTATAAATTTAATGTCAAATAAACATTACATTTCATAAGTGCTATTAGTGAGTTTTAAATATTCTTTATTGAGTTCTCTAATTACTAACATCCATACTATACATATTACAATAAATATCAGCATTAAATAAGGAGTTATAGACTGATAAGTAGCAGTAGGGATGAGCATAAAAATTAAAGATTGAACTAATGCACTTGCAGATTTACCAAGTTTTACTCCCATTACATCAGCTGTAGCTTTTCCCTTACTTTTTAATTCATTATTAAGTGGAACATATGCCATTTCTTTAGTTGAGTCAAAGAAAGTATATTTACTAGATTTTGTTAAAATATTTAATGTTACTCCAGTAGTAATTGCTATGTTCAGTGGATCGATTGTAGGCCAGAGTAACTCAAAGAATGATGAAAATGAAGTATCAAAGCTTGAGGCTATAAAAAATACTATACCTGTTAAGGATAACATAATAGGAGTAATCATTGCTGCTGTTTTCCAACCACAATATCGCACAATATTTGATCCAACTAAAACAAATAATATTGTACAAATTCCGGTATAACTTAAGTAAGAACCAACAAAAGCATTATATTCTTCTGGGGTATGATATAAAGTGCCTGCTTTATATTTCCAAGGTGCTTCAACTAGGTTAATTGCTACACCATAACATATTAGTAGAGTAATTACAAGCCTAATATAACGTGATTCAAGAGCTATTTTTATACCATCAAATATCGACATTTTATTAGACTTAACCTTAAAATTTATATCATCAATTTTAATTATATAAGCGTTTAATATTGCAAAAATAACCATAGATATACCACCTAATAGTAAAACTATTCCCATTATGATTTGAATATAAATAGTAGTTTTGCTGCATTGTAAATCATAGTTATTAATAAAGTAATTGCTTAAAGATGGCAAAAATGATATTAGTGTGCCGGAGATATATAACCCAGTTTGGCCAAATAAGCTAAATAGTACGTAAAATCTTCTAGACTGTTCAACTGTAGTTACCATATTAACAAATTGCCAGTATAATAGTGAAAAAACAGCATTAGGCCATAATTCAGCGATAATATAAAAAAGTGAGAAGCTCCACTTTGCTAACATTAAGATAATCCAGCGAAAATTTGGAAATTGGAAGATCAATTTTTTTATACTTTGATCGTTCAAATGTAAATATTGATAATTTGGAAAAATAACAAAACCAAAAGCAAAAAAAAATATTAAAAATGCTAACAATATTATATAGAATACTTTTTCGTTTTTAACGACATTTACTAATTTAATATAAACTATTGTCATTAAACATGCAGCTGGTAGTACGCCCCAGATTTTTAAAAAAGAAGTAGTTTCAGTACCAATCATAGTAATTACTATGCTATCTTTTAGAGCTCTAATTAGATTTTGAATTAAAAGTATACAAAACATTAGAGCAGTCATTAGTAAAAACCTTGGTAACTCACATCGGTGCACTGGCCATATATGGTTAAATATTTTACTAAAGTTCAAAGAAATAGAGCGACTAATGTTAGCTAATGAAGGAATATAGTACAATAAGCAATGATAAAGTTTCATTCTTTGTAGTTTCAAGAATTAATCTCAGAAATTATTATCATATGGATTTATTTATTCAAGTTAATTGTGATAAATTACTAAATTTAATATTAATTAAAATTATAGATATGTATCTTAGGTACGATATAAAGTTATATATAATGCTTTAACATCAAGAGTAGAAAAAAAGTTGGGAATAATTTGCTGGAAATATCATTATAAAACTCAGTTTTGAATTAGGAAGTATTGGGGAGAGGGATTAGATAGATACATTATGAATACAAAGAGTTTTACAAATGTTTTACAAATGATAAGAAATACAAATTTATCAAAGGAAGAAAATTTATTATGATAAAAATATTTAAATATTACTTGAATGGTATGTTATCTTAGTAAAGCTACTTAGTTACTATGCATATACTCCACATCAATTGCTGTCTATTATTAAAAGATCTTTAAAATAAAGTATTGGGTAATATTGCAGCTCTTAATAAAGCTAGGAAATATTGGCTTAAAATTACATTTGTTAATTTAATAAATGAGGGAAAATGCAATGCCTTAAATTAACTAAAGGAGATATAGATGATAGAGTTTAGGTTCCTGAATTTACGAAGCATATTACTAATTTGTTATTTGATAGTACGTCTATTAAAACAAGAATTGTTTTCTAATCTTTGTGATGCAGAATTATAGTTAGTAACCGGTGTAAAGAAAAATATGAGAAAATAAACTCTTGCATGTAGTTGAAAAAAATTTACTACGTAAATGTGCAATTATTGAAACTGTATTTAGTGTATCAAAATGTTATTTTGAGCTCAAATATACAAGATACTGTTCAGTATGGAATGCTTTCAAGCCTATATCTTTATTAGTTATTTATTGTCTTAAGCTTACTAAACCTTTTATTAATTCAAAATCTTAATCTTAATTCAAAACTGAGGTTAAACTGATTTAACAAAAAATAAAATAACACTCAACCTTCTGGACTAAATTCCAAAACAAGCTGTTGCCATGTATTATATTCTTCCTTTGGTAACTCCTGAAATGGACTTGCTGCCCAGATTGCTCGTTTGATATTTTGAACGAATAAATTGCAAACTGTAGTGTTATTATCTGGGCAATTACAGCTAATATCTGTGATCTTTTCAATGTTACCATCTAATGCTATGTTTATCATTAATACTGTGCTGATACCAGGAATAAACCCTATTGTATGGTTCCAATGCGCTTGAATTTGATACTTTATTGCATCTGTATAGTTTGTACTGTCAATGTTACTAGCATTCTGCTTATTAGTAATATTTTTAGCTATGTGTTGCTGTGTAGTTATTTTGGTTTTAGTTGAAGACAGATTATAGTTTGTATTATTTTCTTGCGTAATTGAGTGCTTTATATTAGTAGTAGTGGTAACACTAGACTTAGGTTCAGTAGAACTACTTTTTGTGTCTGTAACATTATTAATTACAGGTGAAGGAATTGTGGATACAGTATTTGAATCTTGCTTAATCAGATTATTTTTTAAAGTTTGCTCTTCAACTTTAGGAGTCACAGTTGGTAGAGAATTAGTATTTTTTTTTGAAACAACGGTTGAATCATTAGTGGAATTACTTCTAATATTAGGTTGTTTTATATTAGTTTTGTAAAGATTGTTTTTTTTTACCTGAAAAGTAGTTTTATTGGCTTTATTATTGCTTGTTGTTTTATTAGATACTTTATTAATTTGAACTAGTTCTAGATTAATTATTTTATTATTAGGTTTATGTTGTTGTGAGGCAAAAAGTATAACTACATAACTTAATATCAGATGGCAACTAAATGATATAAGTAAGAAAACATAAAAGCGATTACTTAGTTTCATTATAATTATCTGTAATTAAAGCTACTTTTGTAAATCTAGCACTAGTAATTTCTGCAAGAAGATTTACTATTTCCCCATATGGTAAATCTTTATCTGCCTTGATAAAAATTCTAGTGTTAAATTTATCCTTAGTTCTAGTTAGGGCTTCAAGTTTATTGATTAATTGAGTTCTACTAATTTTAGTTTTGAATATATATATATTATTGTTTTTATCAATGCTAATAGTTAAAGGTTCGCTTTGTTCTGATAGTGGTTGGCTTGAACTAGCTTTAGGTAAATTAATGTTAACACCAAGAGTAAGCATTGGAGATGTAACCATAAATATAATTAATAATACCAACATTACATCAACTAAAGGTGTAACATTTATATTGCTAATTAATACTTTCCTAGAGTGCTTCTTAAAAAAAATATTATTAATAGCATTTATTGATTTGCTATCCATGATTTATTATTTTTTATCTATAGTTTTACATAATACAGTATAAAATTTTCTAATAAAATTCTCTAGTTGCCCTTCTATTAAAGATAATTTATGAGTTAATAGATTATAAAATATTCCAGCTGGAATAGCTGCAAATAATCCAATTGCAGTAGCTAGTAATGCTTCAGCTATTCCAGGTGCTACAACTACTATGCTAGTATTTTTTGTAGCTGCAATTGATTGAAAGCTATGCATAATGCCCCATACGGTTCCTAATAATCCTATAAACGGTGCTGTGGAACTAATTGTTGCAAGAATGATTAAGTAAGTTTCTAGCTGTTGTGATATTTTATTTTTTGTTAGCTCTATTATATGTAAAATTCTATCTTTCAAATTGTTGTGACTATCTGAAGTAACGTTATGCTCGTGTTTACATTCATGTAACACTGTTACGAACATTGATGATATGTAATTATCACTATTTTTGCTAACTCTACTATATAGTTCATCTATTTGTTGATTAGATTGTAATAGTTGATTAAACATATTTATTTCTTTTTTTATACTACTAAAATGGTAGTATTTATAAAAAACTATAGCCCAGGTCCAAATTGATGCTATGATCAATGTAATCATAACTATTTTACAGATTATATCTGCTGATAAAAAAGCTGAAATAATAGAAGTTTGAGAAGTTATAGGAGAATGTGTTAGCATTAAAATTACTTAAATTCAAACATTATTTTTATCTTTGTAATTGAGACAAGAATTACTATTAAGTATACTTAAAGTATTTTCAGCATGCAATAAAGATTTTGTTAAATATAATTGTGAAATTAATTTTTCTAATAAAAACTGTTCAAAAATCTAAACTTAATTACTTTTAATGTTTAATGATCAATTAATTACTAAAAAAGATATTTGTAATGAATTATTCAAGTTGCAAATTTGTAAGATTAAGACGTAACCGACAACATGAATGGCTAAGAGATTTAGTTGCAGAGACTAACATTTTGTCTTCGGATTTAATTTTACCAATTTTTATTACTGAAGGTATAAATCAGGAAATAACAATTAACACCATGCCAAGTGTTAAAATACTTTCATCTGATTTAGCATTAAAGCAAGTTCAAGAGGCTATGAATTATGGTATAAAAGCTGTTGCATTGTTTCCTAGAGTCTCTATAGAAAAAAAATGTAATAATGCAGAAGAGGCTTATAATACTAATAATCTTATTTGTAACACTATTAGATTATTAAAGGATAATTTTAGCGAAATTGGAATTATTGCTGATGTTGCATTGGATCCTTACACTATACATGGCCATGATGGATTATTAACAGATAATTGCTCGGATGTAGATAATGATAGGACTTTAGTAGTATTATGTAAACAGTCTTTGGAATTAGCTGATGCTGGAGCTGACATAATTGCTCCATCTGATATGATGGATGGTAGAGTTAAGGCAATACGTAGTTCTTTAAATGATAAAGGGTATCTTAATACTATTATTTTGTCTTATGCTGTTAAATATGCATCAAATTTTTATGGGCCATTTAGGGATGCAGTTGGATCTAGATTATCTTTTAATTCAATTTCAAAAAAAACTTATCAAATGGATTATCGTAATGCTAAGGAAGCACATAAAGCAGTAGAAATTAGCATTCAAGAGGGGGCAGATATGGTAATGGTTAAGCCAGCTATGACATACTTAGATATAGTTTATAGTGTTAGAAATAACTTTAATATTCCAGTTTTTGCTTATCAAACTAGTGGTGAATATTCTATGATAAAACATGCAGCACTTAATGGTTGTATGAATTTTGATCATGCGATGTTAGAGTCAGTACAATGTATAAAAAGAGCAGGAGCAACAGCAATTTTTACTTATGCAGCTCTTGAAATAGCCAAGTTTTTAGCTACCAATCATTAAAAAATATGTTTAGCTAAAATTATCATGTGTTTTTTATAATAAATTAAGTAGCGCAATAATTTAGACATAATTAACAGTTTATACAGGTTTAATATTGCAATGATATTATTTATGTTTTAATATAAATTAATGTTAAAAATTAAAATAAAATGTAATGGGTATTAGTTCTGCGCAGCTTCTTATTATATTATTGATCATTTTAGTGCTTTTTGGAGCAGGGCGTTTGCCTCAAGTAATGTCTGATTTAGGCAAAGGAATAAAAGCATTTAAGGATAGCTTAGACAACGATAATAAGAAAAAAAAAGATGATGAAGAAAGCTAATAATTATATTAGCTTTTCACAAGCTTCTTTGATTTGTAAGCATGCAATATTTAGATCTGTTGTGCTTACTGCATAAGATAATCTAAAATATCCATTTATACCAAAAGCCTCTCCTGGTACTACTGATACTTCTGCATACTCAAGTAAATAACAAGCAAAATCATTACTTGTGTTTATTTTTTGTCCAGTAGGAGTAATTTTATGCAACAGTTCTTGACAAGAAACAAATAGATAAAAAGTTCCTGCTGGCTTGTAGCACCTAAGTCCCATGATATTATTGAGGATATTAAACGCAAAATCTCGTTTTTTTTGTAAAACTGCTATGTTTTCTTGAATGTGATTTTTGTTGCCTGTCAATGCCTCAATTGCTGCAACTTGACTAATAGAACAAGGATTAGAAGTACTATGTGACTGAATTTTAATCATTGCTTTTATAATGTTCTTATTGCCAGCTCCATAACCAATACGCCATCCTGTCATTGCATATGCCTTGGAAACTCCATTAACAATAAATATTCTTTCCTTTAGGTTTGGAGCTACTGCTGCTAAAGCATGAAATTTATTATTATCAAACATAATATGTTCATAAATATCATCACACATTATATATATATTTTTATGTAAACTAAGTACTTCAGATAATAATTTTAACTCTTTGAGAGTATATACTGCACCAGTAGGATTATTAGGCGAATTTAGTAATAACCACTTAGTTTTATCAGTAATAGCATTATTAAGTTGAGTTGGAGTAACTTTAAAATTAGTACTTTCATAACAATTAATAAACTTACTAGTAGCCCCAGTTAACGATACAATATAAGGATATGAAACCCAATATGGCATTGGAATAATAACCTCATCCCCTTCGGCTAAAGTAGCTAATAGAGCATTATAAATAACTTGTTTAGCTCCAGAACTAACTATGATCTCGTCTAGTTGATAATCAAGATTATTTTCAGTTTTGAATTTTGTTTTAACTGCTTGTTTTAATTCTGGCATGCCATCAACATTAGTATATTTTGTCATACCGCGATTTATAGCATCAATAGCACGAATTTTAATATTACTTGGAGTATCAAAATCTAGCTCACCTACACTTAAGGAAATTATATTTTTACCTTGCTGCTTAAGTTCAGCTGCTTTTTGAGCAACCATCATGGTTGGAGAACTTTTTATGTGATTGATTCTATGAGTAATAAGTGACATAAATTAACTACATATAATGATATTTAAAGCTGTAGATTATTAAATTACATTGCTACAAAGCATAATATTATATTAAGTATATAATTAATTCAAATCAATATAATTATGTCAGTTGTTCAAAGAATAAGAAATATTTTTATAAATAGTCTTAATAAATTTAAGGAAGTTTTCTTGTTTATTATTTCATCCCCAACTTATATAAGCCAAATAGCTACTTTAGCTAAACAGCATATTTGGGAAGTAAAAATGAAATTAAAAAATTTAGGTGCTGCTAATATCGACTTAGGTATATATCATCTTCGTAATGGTAATTACAACGAGGCCATTATACGCTTTAAAATAGTGTTGATGTTGCTAAAGAAAGAAACAGATCAAGCAAACTATTGGTTATCCTTTACATATTTAATTAAAGGTAACTATACAAAATCATTACAATATGCAAAGCTAGTAAAACAACAAGATACAGCTGAGTTACAAACAGTTTTAGAAAATCATCAAATGTTAAATTCTGTACCAAAGCAAATCTGGAGTATATATAAAAATATTACTTTTGAATATTATAGTTCAAGGTTTATTGGAAAAAATGTCAATCTTGCACAAGAATTTGTTAATACTTTATTGGAGGTAGTAGAAGAGTTGCCACAAGACTGTAAAATACTAGATTATGGTTGTGGAAATGGAATTATTGGATATATTCTCTCTGAAAAAATTGCTCAAAAGTTTACCCTTATAGGGGTAGAGTGCCATAATAGATTAAGTGAAGTTGCAAATGCACATAATCATATCTATGATCAAGTTATATCATTATGGCCACAAGATTTTGTAGAAAAAAAATGCGAAAAAGATCAGTTTAATATTATCATTATTTTTGCTAGTATTTCCTACAGCGTTGATCTTCAGTCAATAATAACAAAATTTTACAAAGTTTTGTCACCAGGTGGATATCTTGGCATAGTATTGCCTTCCAACAGAAGTAAAACGACTTTTGATTTACAATATTTATGGTTCTCTTATAATATATGCGATGTAGAAAAAACTCTGCAGAACATAAATGAGCATGGTCAGTTTAATTTAGTAAGGGCAAGAGAGATAAAAATCCCAGATCAAAATTTATCTTATAGTATTTTGATACTTAAAAAAAATTAGGTATTTAAGAGTAAATTAATTATATTAATATGTAGTTCTCTAAATGTAGTCATCTAATAAAAATAAATGATGCGTATTATATCTGCTGTAATAATTACTTGTGCAACTATTTTAATGGTAAAAGCTGATGTTTTACTAGTTCAAAATAGCGATAATATAGAGAACATTGATAAAACTAAAGAAGATTCTTACTTAGATTCAGGTAACATTTACTTAGATATTGATGAAGATACCTGTTTAAGAGCTTTTGATCCTTTTGAGAGAATTAATAGAAAAATCTTTTACTTTAATTTAATTCTTGATTACCTTATTTTAAGGCCAATATCTAATGCCTATAATAAAGCAGCTCCTCAGGATATGAAAAATGCGGTAGAAAGTCTTGTTGGTAATAGCGTTGTACCATTTACATTCATAAACAGTATTTTACAATTAAATTTTAAGAATTCTATCGTGAGCTTGTGGCAATTTATAGTAAACACAATTTTAGGTGTTGGAGGTTTACATAATATTGCAGCAGAATTTGATTTACAAGCTCAACCGTTAGATTTTAGCAGTACATTAGCTAGATATGGTATTAAATCTGGACCATATATTATTTTGCCAATTTTTGGAGGTATGAATTTTAGAGATGTCAGTAATATAGCTTTTGCACAGCTAAGTCCATTACAGTATTTTTTTGATAAAATCCATGCTGAAAAATTAATTAATATGAACATTTTCTTTAATAAGAAATTTGCTACAGGAATTAAGATAATCGACAAAATACATCAAAGAGCTAAATTATTTGGTAATGCTGAATTTATCATGAAAAACTCGATAGATCCTTATTCTATATATAGAAATGATTCATACAAAAAATCATATTATTTTCAAAAATGTCGAGCTAATATAAATTTACTAAAAAGATGATCACTATGCCATTAAAAAGAAACATTATTATTTTCTTATTTTTCATATTTAATAGTTTATCTGCTTATGCTTCACAGGATGTAAAAGAATATGTTGATAGTGTAATGCAAGAAACAATGTCTATAATAAAAGATCAATCCTTTCAACAAAAAGATAAAAGCATAAAATTAAGATTGTTATTAGAAAGAAACTTTGATCTTAATTCAATGGTAAGTTCAATATTAGGCAGAAATAAGGTTAAACTATCTAGCGTTCAAATAGAGGAATTTAATAAAGTATGTGAGAATTACATATTAACATATTGTAGTAAAATGCTTGCAAATTACAATGCCATTGCTATTAATATTAGAACAGTATCTGCTAGTGGCTCTCTGGGCTATATAGTAAGAACTGAAATTATACAGCAGAATAATCAAGTACTTAAGATTGATTTTTTAGTGAAAAAATTAGATCAGGAATATAAAATCGTCAATATAATAATTGAAGGAATAAGCTTAATTACTACTCATGCTATTGAAATCACGAATGTGATTAGAGATAAAGGGTTTAATTATTTAATTAATAATCTAAAAGATAAGAGTTCATAAATTAAGTAATATTTTGGTTTTTCCTGATAATTTAGCTGATAAAGATATATCTATTTATATTCATTGGCCTTTTTGTTTATCAAAATGCCCTTATTGTGATTTTAACTCACATGTTGCTACTACCAAAGTTAATTTTAATAATTGGCAACTAGCTTTTCATAAGTCAATTAAATATTTTGAAACTTTACTAGCTGGTAAAACAATTAAGTCTGTATTTTTTGGTGGAGGAACTCCATCATTAATGGATCCACAGTTAGTATCTAGTATCCTTAATTTACTTTCTAGTTTAGCTAAATTCAGCAAGACAATTGAAGTTACTCTTGAAGCTAATCCAACATCTGTTGAGGCTACAAAGTTTAAATTATTTAGGTTAGCTGGTATAAATAGGGTATCTCTTGGTATACAATCTTTGAGGTTTAATAACTTACAATTTCTTGGTCGGACTCATGATGTAGAATCGGCAAAACAAGCTGCTATTTTAGCGAGAACAATATTTCCTAAATTTTCATTTGATTTAATTTATGCTATGGCTGGGCAAGATATTGAAGCATGGAAAGAAGAATTACAAGAAGCAATGCTAATTGCTGGTGATCATATTTCACTTTATCAATTAACTGTTGAAAAAGGAACTAGGTTTTTTAGTGATTATCTTAAAGGTAAATTTTTGTTACCTAATGATAAAGTGGCAGCTAATCTTTATAATTATACTAACTATTATTTGAAAAATCTTGGTTATTATCGCTATGAAATTTCAAATTATAGTAAAATTGGGGCTGAATGTTATCATAATATAAATTATTGGAATTATGGCAGCTATTTAGGAATAGGACCAGGGGCACATAGTCGTATTGTTTATTATGATCAGAAAACTAGAAAAAAATCAGTTAAAGCCATTACTATGCAGTATAATCCTCAAAAATGGTTAGATTCTGTTCTAATACCTCATGGTAATGGCATTAAAGATTTATATAGTCTAACTAATAAAGAAGTTATTCAGGAAGTCATAATAATGGGTCTACGTCTATCTACAGGTATATCACAAGATAGACTATTAGAATTAACTGAGTATAATTTTCAACAAGCGCTAAACATGGAATACATTCAACAGTTACAAGATACTGGCTATATTATTATGAATAATAATATCATAAAACTAACAAGCAAGGCAATGATGGTGTATAACTATATAGTTAATAAAATAATTCCAGATAAATGAATATTTTTGTCTTACATAAGGATTCACAAATTGCAGCAGAAATGCTTTGTGATAAGCACATAGTAAAAATGCCATTAGAAACTGCTCAGCTATTATGTAGTGTATTTTTAGTAGCATTAAGCAATTCTAATTCCTTAGTTAGCACTACAAATTGTGATATTATAGTACCATATAAGCTTACTCATTGTAATCATCCTTGTTCTATATGGGCTAGGAGCTCACGAGGAAATTTTAATTGGTTAAGGAAGCATGGTCGGGCTTTGTGTAAAGAATATACTTATCGATATAAAAAAAAACATAAATCAGAAACTGTAATAGATTGGTGTGATAGTAATAAGGATGTATTAATTTTTCAAATAGATGAAATACAGGATTTTGTACAAGCATTACCAGAACACTACAAGTGTAGTGATGCTGTAAGTGCTTATAGAGAATATTACTTACATGAAAAATTAAGATTTGCTAGATGGGAAAAATGTAGAAAAGCACCAAATTGGATTACAATATAGCTTGATTATCGATAGCTTTTAAATAGCTTCATGGAGAATAAAAATTTGGAAGATTTTGCACTGATTTTCAATCTAAAGATTAAACTTATGATCTATAAATATATACAGCTCAATATTACACTTAGTTAAACAGATGATCTATGCTTTTTTTTATAGCAATGTGTGTTTGTGCTAATTTATTTATAATACACTTAGCATGTGTTTTACTAAGAAACTATAGATTTCTAATCTTTTTCCATGATTTTCTCTATAATCTTTGCGTTGTAATAACATTTACAAGAGTGAGTTGGATTATCAATAGTTATACGCTGAGCTTGATTAAACTACTCCTTTAATGCTTTGATGTTTTGTGATCATGGTCCTACTTACTTATCAACGTAGAAGTAGAGTAATTGAGCTTATGATTTAACTTATACTACTACGCTATTTATCAGCTTGCCATATGTTATTCTGCATTATAAACTTGTTAACTTATGCTTTAATCAGGTTTGTCCTAATATCATAGGAAGGATACTACTATCATAACTCATCTAGCATTTGCTATCTTTTCAAAAGATCTATTTTGGAATTATTAATCCATTTGTTGTTAATGTTGGCGAAATTATTTCTCAAAACAAGGATGTTATATATTTCTTCACAGGTACTCTTTAAATATATAACATTGTCTAATGAAAAAGGTTGAAAGTCATATTCAATATAAAGAAGAAGAAAAGTTAACTTTCATTAACTTTTACACTTTATAGAACCTACTATTAACTTGTGTTAATTTTTATTAATTTTTCAATATTCAGCCTTAACTGTAATTAAATTTGCAAAATTTGTCAATATTATAAAAAAATTAATGCAAAAGGTCGAATATAAGGAGAATAAAAATTTAGGAAATTTAGCGCTAATTTTAAATTCAGAACAAGTCCTCTTTTGATCTCTATAAACTGTGTTTTCATTCGGAGTCTACTTAGTAATCTATTTGTAAACTTTAATGCTATTGAAATTACTATATAATTGATATTATTAATAAATACTGTGGTTAATAACTGATCAAATAATTATGCTTGTTTTATAGCAATTTTTTTATATTAATTCATTCATAATACATCTGAATTGAAAAACGCTTGATTTACCCTTAGGTTGTATGCGTTTCTTAATCATTAGTTTAACTTCTGAATTAAAAATTAGCGCTAAATTTCCTAAATTTGTATTCTCCTTATATTCGACCTTTTGCATTAATTTTTTTGTAATATTGACAAATTTTGCAAATTTAATTACAGTTAAGGTTGAATATTGAAAAATTAATAAAAGTTAACACAAGTTAATAGTAGGTTCTATAAAGTGCGAAAGTTAACAAAAATTAACTTCCCTTCTTCTTTAGATTGAATATGACTTTCAACCTTTTTCACTAGGATATGATCTCTGTAGGCTTATTGTATGTAATTTCTCCTTTTATTTCTTGAAGGATTAGCTTAACAAAGGTTAGTCCTAATCCCAGTGCGTTATCTTGATTCTAATCCTTAAGGTACTATTTATTTTTTCTTCTACACTTGTTCCATTATCATGAATTGTGAGTTGTAGTATTTTGTCTGGTATTACACTTAATTTTAGTATTTGTTTTGTAAGCTTTGGAAAGTCTCATTCTACTAAATATTGAAGTAATAATTGTACATTTTTTTGATACTTTTCGTTTTTCATATTAAGTTTTTAATCTCTAGAGAACATTATCTAACCCTAAATCTCAGATAACATCAGGTATACAGCAATAATTTTATCAGTACATGCTTTCTTGTAATATTAAAATTTTGCATAATATTAAACACTGATGCGAAATTATCGCATTTATAAAGGTAGTTAGATTGACTATTAGGATAGTCTACTTTGCAGAAAAGTACAAAATAAGTTATCTAAACATTATCGAACAAAATACTTAACAAATTTTAAAATATAATTAAAAATAGTTTCATTTTATTAAGAAATTAACTTGACTCTGAATCGAGATATACTATATTAATTTTTATTGTTTATTTAGAAAATGAGTATCAGCGAGTGGTTTAATGGGGCTATTATCTTAAACTAATAAATAGTCTGTAATATGAATCCACATACTAAAACAAAACAACAAACTGTTAGCTCTTTTGACAGATATTGTGATAAAAAATCTGACTTTAAATCTTGTCCAAAAGCTACAAGTTTTTTCCGTAGCATGTTTGAGAAGTTCAATTACTCAGAAGATAATTTTGATTATGTGTTTGATTACTTTAAAAATCCAGACAACTTAACAAAATTTAATGAACTAATTGAACCAGTTAAAATTCAGGTTAGTAGTATTCGTAGCATAATATTACTTCAAAATATTAATCATGATAAATTAGTTACTTTGCAAGTAGTACTGCAACAATTATTGCTCAACGTAGAAAAATTAGAAACATTAAAAACATTAGGGATAAAATTTTCTAATATCTCCTGTATATTAAGTGGTACAGGAAATAATGCTCCAAAGGCTTTGGGAGAATTATTAAAGGCAATAGATGCTACAAAAAAATATTAGAAAAATTAAAAATACCATTTTCTAGTATCTCAGGTATATTAGGTGGTGCAAGAAAAGATGCCCCAAAGGCTTTTGAAGAATTATTAAAAGCAATAGATGCTAACAAAAAAATATTAGAAAAATTAAAAATACCATTTTCTAATATCTCAGGTATATTACATAAGATAGGAAAAAATGCCCCAAAGGCTTTTGAAGAATTATTAAAAGCAATAGATGCTAACAAAAAAATATTAGAAAAATTAAAAATACCATTTTCTAATATCGCCAGTATATTACATGGTGCAGGAAAAAATGCCCCAAAGGCTTTTGAAGAATTATTAAAAGCAATAGATGCTAACAAAAAAATATTAGAAAAATTAAAAATACCATTTTCTAATATCTCAGGTATATTAGCTGGTGCAATAAATAATGCCCCAAAGGCTTTTGAAGAATTATTAAAAGCAATAGATGCTAACAAAAAAATATTAGAAAAATTAAAAATACCATTTTCTAATATCTCAGGTATATTACATAAGATAGGAAAAAATACCCCGAAGGTTTTTGAAGAATTATTAAAAGCAATAGATGCTAACAAAAAAATATTAGAAAAATTAAAAATACCATTTTCTAATATCTCAGGTATATTAAATGGTGCAGGAAATAATGCCCCGAAGGCTTTTGAAGAATTATTAAAAGCAATAGATGCTAACAAAAAAATATTAGAAACATCAGGAATAAAATTTTCTAATATCTCCAATATATTACATGGTGCAGGAAAAAATGCCCCAAAGGCTTTTGAAGAATTATTAAAAGCAATAGATGCTAACAAAGAAATATTAGAAACATCAGGAATAAAATTTTCTAATATCGCCAGTATATTAAATGGTGCAGGAAATAATGCCCCGAAGGCTTTTGAAGAATTATTAAAAGCAATAGATGCTAACAAAGAAATATTAGAAACATCAGGAATAAAATTTTCTAATATCGCCAGTATATTAAATGGTGCAGGAAAAAATGCCCCAAAGGCTTTTGAAGAATTATTGAAAGCAATAGATGCTAACAAAGAAATATTAGAAACATCAGGAATAAAATTTTCTAATATCGCCAGTATATTAAATGGTGCAGGAAAAAATGCCCCAAAGGCTTTTGAAGAATTATTGAAAGCAATAGATGCTAACAAAGAAATATTAAGAACGTTACATCCTGATGTCCTCGATAAATTACGTAGTGAAGGAAAATATATTCCAAAGGCTTTGGAAAAATTATTAAAGCAAAACCCTTGTATACTAAAAGATGATTATGATACTGCTATCGAGGAAAGCACTAGTAGTCAAACTAACATAATATATGTAATATATGCTGCACCAGATACAGATGTTGTTAACAACCAACCTTGCTTTACTGAAGCAAACGAAGGTTACCATAATGACAGCATTCAAGAGCTGCAAGTAGCCCAAGTTAGTCATGAAAATGCTATACAATATGAAGAACAGTTAGATCAGCAAGATTATAACTATGATAATTTAACTACATCAAGTGAAATTGTTAGTAATGAATATTATAATCAGATAGCAATGGTGAATAATGTAGCAGAATCTGCTAATCATAATATACCAATAATCAGCAACGATTTGCAGACGACCATAATATTCCGTGATCACAAAGAGATATCTAATGATCCTGATATATCGCAACTATTAGACGATATTTACAAAGATAGTGGAGTAAAAAGAAAATTAGATCAGTCAGAAGATTTTCATGTGCAGAAACATCATTGTAATTATGATAACTTATCAAGTAATACATTAGAAGATCCAGAAACCATAGGTGTTAATAATAAAGATGATTATGATACTGCTATCGAGGAAAGCACTAGTAGTCAAACTAACATAATATATGCTGCGCTAGATACAAATGTTGTTAACAACCAACCTTGCTTTACTGAAGCAAACGAAGGCTACCATGATGACAGCATTCAAGAGCTGCAAGTAGCCCAAGTTAGTCATGAAAATGCTATACAACATGAATATTATAATCAGATAGCAATGGTGAATAATGTAGCAGAATCTGCTAATCATAATATACCAATAATCAACAACGATTTGCAGCAGACGACCATAATATTCCGTGATCACAAAGAGATATTTGATGATCCTAATATATCGCAACTATTAGATGATATTCACAAAGGTAGTGGAGTAAAAAGAAAGTTAGATCAGTCAGAAGATTTTTACGGGCAGAAACATCATTGTAATTATGATAACTTATCAAGTAATACATTAGAAGATCCAGAAATCATAGGTGTTAATAATATGTATGATTAAATCTTACATTTATTGTATAGATTTAATTTAGTATTTTAGGCAAGAGTAAGCTATGCAATAAAAAGTTGTAAATAACACATTAAAAACACATATAAAAAAAGCTCTGTAACAGTTATTATTACTGGTATTAATGCTTATTTTCTGCTATAATCTGTAGCAGAGATATTTATAAGTAAAAATTGTGTCAGTAGCAACTGCTAATAAGCTTTTCCTGCATTGGGTTGGTAGTAAAAGGAGAATTATTAATACATTATTAGAGCATCTTACTTCAGGCTCATACTATAATTAAACCTGGTGGAGGTGCTTTTCAAGTTAAGCATCTTTTTAAAAAATGTTTTTTGTCTGATATTAATCTTGATTTAATTACCAGCTATCACGCTGTAAAAAAAGAATCCAGAAGAGGTTAATAGATTACTGAATCTATATCACGAAACCCATTCAGAAAATTATTACTATAGAATAAATTATTATAGTAATGACCCTAGATATAACGGCAAAATTTATGTCCCTGAAAATTCTTTCGCGTTGAAGCAAAAATTTTTTGCTGGTAAGGCTTCTTCTTTGCCTTTTTTACTATACTCTGAAAATTTTTAATAAGTTTTATACACGGAGTATTACGCCATTTAAGATTATTTTTAATTGTTGTCCTATTTTCAACCTCAATAAAACCAGCGTCTCTTAATTTTACTAGGCATTACCTAACCCTGCGTTGACGAACATTTAACTTATCCTCAAAAAAAAGCTTATAACTCTCCTGTAATTCCTCTATATTGTTGTTATAATAGCGCTGCAGTCTAAATACTATGAATGATAGGAGTTGTTTAGAGGTTTTGCTTAAAGCTTTTCTATTATCTCCAATCAGATCCTTCCACTCTGCTGGTAAAAAATTATGTCATTATTGGCACTGTTATTTTTAGTAAAATTACAACTATTGGTTAAAATATTGCGTACTATATGCTGCACTTTTTGCCTCCAAAAATACAGCTATAGCAGGTAGTTTTAGAATATTTTTATAAATTATTCTAAAATTGTTATCAAAAGGTCAAATATAGGGAGCATAATCATTCTTATGCAAAACATATTTTTATCTTCATACTGATTCTATCTGCCTTACAAGACCAGTTTTTCTATAGGCAATATTAAGATATAAATAAAACTAATAGATCTAGAGAAGTTTGTACCTCAAACCCTTATCTTACCGTTAAGTACTAAGTGTATGCAATACAAAGTACAAATATACTTCTTGCTCCAGCACTTTTTAAAATTTTGCTGCATAAATTAACTGTTGTTCCAGTTGTAACAACATCATCTAGCAATATTATTTTTTTGTTTTTTATAATTTCTGGGTTATTAATTTTAAAACTTCCATTAATATTTTTAATACGATCTTTTTTGGCTAATTTAGTCTGAGATTTAGTCCATTTATATTTGATCAATACGTTAGATTTCATAGGTAAATTAGCAACATTAGATAAATATTTACCTAAAACCTGTGCTTGATTATAACCACGTAATAAAAGTTTAAATCTATGTATAGGTACTGGTATTATGTAATCTGCAGTTAAAATATCGCTTTGATAGCGTATATACAGTAATTGTGCTATCATCATTGCAATTAAAGGCTTATTATAATACTTGAAAGCATGAATAAAAAATTTGCTATTCTTGTCAAAAATCAATAACGCTCTTGCTAATTTATAATTAGGTTCAATATAATAACATTTAAGACAGATTATACTACCACCGTAATCATAAGGTAGGGTTTTGCCGCATTTTTGACAAAATGGTAAAGTAACAAAGTTAATTTTGTTCCAGCAAGTTGAACATAATCCAGCTGGTAGAGAACTCTGAATAAGATGTAAGCATGTTAAGCACTTTTTTGGAAAAAAATAATCCAATAGTATTATTAACAAATAGGTAATTATTTTTGACCAATATCTAATTAAAAAGAGCATTATTTAATTGAATTTTATGAAACTCATCCATACTTACATAATGTAATACATGTCCATTAATGGATTGATTTCTAAACCAAGTCAATTGCCTTTTAGCATATTGTCTAATTTTCTGCTGAGCTATAGTTATAGCTTCATCAATAGTTAGTTTACCATTAAGATATGATATTATCTCATTAATACCTAGTGCTTTTTTAGCTGAAATGCTAATGTAGTCATAATAAGGTTTTATTTTAGCTATTTCTTCTATCAATTCTCCTTTAGTGGCTAGCTTAGAAAATCTTTGATTACAATTCTGATATAAAAGTTGTCTATCTGGTAATAGTATTAACTTCTTTACATTGAATTCTTTAAGTGGAGAAACTAGCTTAGAATTATAGTAACTAAAAATTGATCTATTAGTTTGTAACATAACTTCATAGGCTCTAATCATTCGTTGAGAATCATTTGAGCTAATATAGAATTTGGAAATAGGATCTAAATCTACCAATTTTTGATAAAATTCTTGTTTACTTAATTTTTGATAAAGATTTTGTACTTGATCACGAATCTCACAGGTTATCTCAGGAATATAATGAATACCATAAACCAGCGCCTTAATATACATTCCACTGCCACCAACAATTATTATTTTTTTTTTAAGTACATTTATGACACTTCTGATAGCTTGACAAGCTTCTTGTACATACTGTGCTACTGAATATTTCCTGTTTGTTAAGCTTTTAATTACAGTTTTTTGTAGGTATTCATTACAATTAGAATTTATAACTTTAGAACTATTATTGTTGAAAAAATATTCAACTGCCTTGGAAGAGAAAATTGATATGTAATTATATAAATAGTGATCAATCTGCTGTTTTTCTATAATAGTAGGAGAAGCTGTAATTATTGGAATTTCCTTATATATTTGCATTGAATCAGCATTAATAATAACTCCATTAAATTTATAAGCTAATAACATCGCTAGCTCAGATTTGCCACTTGCTGTAGGACCAGTAACTATAAATATATCTGTCATTATTGATTATGTAGATTTAGTACTGTAAAATTCTAATTCAAGATTTAGTATAATACATTCAGAAATTTTTTCAGTTTAAAATAATAGATGGTTTTCAATATTCTAAAATGTTGAAAATTTTGATAATTTTTTTAATCTTGTATTAAAATATCTTTTTATCCTTTGTAAACTATTTTATTCACAATTTACCTCTCTAAAATTCTATATCTAATTTGTCCTAATCCAAAATTGAGGTCATAAAGGGGAAATAATAATTATTATAATAAGAAAAACAATCACAAGTTCAAGCCACTACTTATGGTATATGTGTAAGTTATTTTACTATAAAGTTTATATATTTAGTGCAAAGTTATTTATATAAAATTTTCTTTTTTTTTTACAGTTGCCTGTTGTGTAAAGTATGAAGTTCGATATTTTATGTTTAGTGATTTTATATAATAATTAGTACTATGTAGGCTATTTTTAGCCATTATTCTTTTTGGCGTGTTAAATAAAACCATATTTAGTAGTTTTTGAGTTTCAGAATGCATAAGTTCAATTTTAACCTTTGTTACACCTTGACGTTTAAATCCTAATAATTCTGCACTGTAACTTGATACATCTAAAATTCTATGTTTCGCAAATGGACCACGATCATTTACCATTAGAATTAAAGTGCGATTATTTTGCAGATTAGTTACTCTTATTATACTTGGCATAGGTAATATCTGATGAGCTGCTGTCAAATAAAGCGAATTAAAAGTATCAGAATTTGCAGTTTTACAATTTCCGCTCTTGCAATTATACCAAGATGCATAACCAACCTGCTGAAAATTTTTTGAAACTCGCTTAGGAATATATACTTTTCCATTTTTTTTATAAGGTTTACCTACCTTATAATGCCCCTCAGACATTATTGGTAATTTGACCTTATTAATTCGTATAGTTGAATTATTTTGGGCTGTAGTGTTTGTAGAAAAAGTAATACATAGTAATATACTTACAATAATCAAAACAAAAAGTCGCATATTTGCTTTTTTGATAAGACTATAACTTTAATTTCTATTATGAAAGAATTAAAAAAATACTAAATATATTCTAGTAAATGTTTTAATAAACACCTTACTAACTAAATTTGTTAATAGTGTTTATTTTTCTTAAAGTTTGTATCAAATATAGCATTACGTATATACAAAAAGTTATTAATGATGCATATGCTAGCTTAAAAAGCCAATCTTTAAGTAATATTTCTAAAACCTTATTAACTGAAAACCTATTCAACAAAGCAGTAGAAACAATTGCGCTATCAATTGGTGCCGCTATAGTAGCACTAATAAAGTTACTAACTAAAAACGACAATGCAAACTTTCTATGCAGAATATTGAATATATATGTGCTACAAAACAAGGACGTAATAATTGCTAAATAAGACCCTAAAAATAGAATATTAATGTTATACCAATTCAATGCAACATTTCCTAGCACACACAGGGCAACGATACCAATCGTGTTAGCTGTATGATATTTTGCTATAAGATTAGTTATCAAGACTGACAATACAAATAAGAACGAGCAAATTATCAGCTTATTGGTAATATTCAATCCTAAGATACAAGTAAATAATCCTACTGGTAAAATTTGTGGCAACATAATTTTCTCCAAAAAATTGTTGATAACAATTTCATTGTCATTGTTATCATTAGATATACCTCAAAAATTATATTCTTGCAATATAGAATAGTTATACTTATATTATAGCTTATTCTTATAGGGCATGGTTTGTATGAGTATATTTAGAAAAAAGTACTTTGATTTAACTAAATCTAAAAATAATAGCAATAATTTCAAAAAAAGCTTTAATGCATTTGATCTAGTATTGTTAGGTCTTGGCGCTATTATCGGTACTGGAGTATTTTCTCTGACTGGTATGGTAGCTGCTCAACATTCTGGCCCTGCAGTAACAATATCTTATATTATAGCTGGAATTGTTTGTATGTTAGTAGCGCTAGCATATACTGAGCTTGCAGTTATGATTCCTACATCTGGTAGCATTTATACTTATTCTTATGTAGCACTTGGTGAAATCTTTGCTTGGATAATGGGTAGTGTAATAATTCTAGAATTAACATTTGGAGCCGCTACAGTTGCAGCTAGTTGGTCAGCATATACTCAAGGTATATTAGAAGCAGGAGGAATAATTATACCTAAAACTTATGCAACAACTCCATTTGAAGGTGGGATTATAAATTTACCTGCAGTATTGATAGTTGCCTTTGTTAGCTTTGTTTTATATTTAGGAACCCGTGATAGCAAGAGATTAAATGTAATCTTAGTTATTATAAAACTTTTATCAGTAGGAATTTTTATAATAGTTTCAGCTCCGCATTTTCAATCAAAGAATTGGGACAATTTTATGCCTTTTAAACTAAATAGCACTTTAGTTGGGGCATCAATTCTGTTTTTTGCATTTACTGGGTTTAGTGTGTTAGCTACAGCTGCTGAGGAGTGTAAAAATCCTACAAAAGATTTAACAGTTGGAATTATAGGTTCGCTAGTAATTTCAACAATAGTTTATGTTATTATTGCTGGATTGCTAACTGGTATAGCTCCATTTGATCAGCTTGACAATGCTCAACCTTTAGCTTATGCTTTAAAGCTTAATGGTAGTACTATTGGTTCAGCTATAGTTGCTGTAGGAGCAGTTAGTGGTATGACTACAGTTTTAATGTTAAATATTTATGGGCAGTCAAGAATATTCTTTGCAATTGCTAGAGATGGCTTATTACCAGGGATATTTCAAAAAGTGCATCCTAAATATGATAGTCCATATGTTGCTATTTTGTTTTTCTCTCTAGTAGTAGCACTAATTGGGGGTTTTTTTCCTTATCAAACAATAGCACAATTATCAAGCATGGGCGCCCTTATTGATTACATAGTAGTATCTATAATAGTAATGCTGCTTAGAATTAAAATGCCTGATGCTGTTAGAACATTTAAGTGTCCTGCTGTATTTGTTATTGCTCCAGTATCAGTAGTATCTTGTATTTATCTATTGTTTAAGCAAATTCTTGATGAACATGGTAATTTGCTTGATACTGGAAGAATAATTATTGTTTGGATACTGATAGTATTAGTATTATATTTTATCTTCTATTATATAAAACAAAATTGTCAAACATCAGTTTGTCAGAGTCAAAACAATGAATTAAATAAATAGGGCGATTAGCTCAGTTGGTTAGAGCATTACGTTGACGTCGTAAGGGTCAGTGGTTCAAATCCTCTATCGCCCACCAAGAGACATTGTTATTGTACTAGCAGTTTTAACTAGCAATTCTAATTATACAACAACCAGTGATCTTAGAAAAAAATTTTTTGCTAATGACTCTCCAAAGTGCTCATCAAACAATATGTTGCTTAGTTAATTTTCAAAATATAATTTAAATAAATTTATTAAAAAACTTTTGTTATAGCAGGCATATTATGAAATATTTTACACAATTCAAGACGGAGCTATTGCAAGAATAGTTGTATAACTGTAAAAATAATAGCTATAATAATATCTTGTTATAATTATATTGGAATTTTTATTCCATAGAATAGAGAGCACTAACTATAATCAATGTGAAAAACTTTAATAAAAACTAACAAAATAGTACTAAAATACTAACTATGAGTTACAAGTATAAGTTAATAGTGTGCTTATTAATTTTTAGAGAATTAAAACTAATGTGGAAGTTATGTGAACGGAATGCATTGCAAAAAAAAAGCAAGAATCTATTTCCCATATTTTTTTATACCAGTGATTAATTTTAATAGCCTTTATCACCAAAATACTTTATTTCTAAAAACTGCTTTAAATAACAGGTAGCAATTAATTGTAGAGTATATATGCTAAGCTAGCAACTTTATTAAGATTACAAGCCGTTATTAAGTAAAAAATATTTAATAGTTTTTTGGCTTTGAGTGCAGTAAAACAGTATTATAAAGGTATATTAAGATCAGATTTGTATAATTGTAAATAGCTCATATAAAAATATTTAAAGTTGCCGCAAGGAAAAGAAAGATTGATGATATATAATAATAATACTATTGTTAGAATCTGTGAATAGTCTATTTTAGTAGTTCTAATGTTATTTAAATACACTATTAATCGATTGATTATTACTACTTACCAAGCCATCTACCTAATCATTTCTAATTCAAAACTGATGTTTATATGAAAAATTGATTTAAAATTCTTTATGTTAAATTTAAGCATATAATCTCAATAAGCCTTCGCAAAGCTTATTGACTAAAAAGCAAGGTAATGGTATAAGGAATAAATGAAAGTTAAAATAAAGCAAGTTTATAAATTTAAAGAGTTATCATTTCTACCTACTTATTCTACAAGTGGTAGTGCAGGTATGGATTTATATGCTGCAATAGCTAATTCTATAATAATTAAGCCTCATGAAACTGCCATTATTCCTACTGGTATTGCTATTTCGTTACCTCATGGGTATGAGGCGCAGGTTCGTTCTAGATCTGGCCTTGCTAGTAAGTTTAGTGTAATAGTGTTAAATTCACCAGGTACTATTGATTCAGATTATCGTGGAGAAGTAAAGGTTATTATGATCAACCTAGGACAAAATGAGTTTCAAGTAACTCCAGCTATGCGAATCGCTCAAATGATAATAACTAAATATGAAGTTATTAGTTGGAAATTAGTAGATGATTTAGATGAAACAGAAAGAGGGGAGAAAGGATTTGGTTCTAGTGGATGGAAATAAAACTATATTTAGAAACTTTAGTTGGAAGATTTAATAACACAATATTTAAAAGTTTAGGTAGTTTATCTAGGAATTCTAAAATGCATAAGATAAATAATGTTGCTGTACTTTATGCAAAAATTTTATTTGAAAAAGCAATGAAGCTTAGTATTATAAGCAAAGTCAAGCAAGACTTAAAGTCATTAAATAAATTTAATCAAATTTTGGAAAAGCACAACATTTCTTTGCAACTCATTTCTTTGAGGCAAACTAATCTAATAGACTTTATATCCAGTATATATCAATTTAATTCTTTAACTCATCTACTCCTAAAGCTTCTTCAGAATAAAAACAGGCTTGACTATTTGTCAAGTATAATTATAGAATTTAATGCCCAGGTTAGAAACTACGAAGGTATAACTTTAGGATATCTTATTACTGCTGTTAAATGGTCTAGATCTGCAATCAACGACGCTAAAACTATATTTGAGCGTAAGCTAAAGAGGAAATTTGTTTTATCTAATATAGTAGATAAGTCAATTACAGGAGGAGTAATATTAAGATACGACAATTATGAATATGATTTTTCTATACTTGGAGCCATAAACAGGATAAAATCCAGAATCAAGTCAAACTATCAAATAATATAAAAAAAAAGAATTATTTTTAAAAAGATAGGTATTAAATGCAACTAAAAGCCTCAGAGGTTTATGAAGCGTTAAAGAAACAACTAGAAGATTTTGATGAATTATCAGAATTATCTGAAGTAGGATATGTAATATCTATTAGTGATGGTATTGCTAAAGTTTATGGTCTTAGTAATGCTTATTTGGGTGAAGTTTTACAATTTTCTGTAGGTACTAGAGGTATAGTTTTTAGTTTAAAGGAGAATTTAATAGAAGTAGTAGTTATTGGTAATGACAACCAGATTAAGCAAGGAAGTCAAGTAAAGCGTACTAAGTCAGCACTTAGAATACCTACAGGAAAAGAGTTGCTAGGAAGGGTGGTTAATGCTTTAGGTGATCCTATAGATGGCAAGGGAGAATTTATTAATCCTACATATTCAGATATTGAAGTTAATGCTCCAAGTGTCATGTGTCGAGATAGTGTTAATGAGCCTATGTACACTGGTATTAAGGCTATTGATGCTTTAATACCTATTGGTAAAGGACAAAGAGAACTAATTATTGGTGATAGACAAACAGGAAAAACAGCAATCGCTATTGATGTCATTTTAAATCAAAGAAGATTTCATCTTCTAAATCAAGAAAACGAAAAAATTTATTGTATTTATGTAGCAATTGGACAAAAGCGTTCGACAGTTGCTCATTTGGTTAAAAAATTACAAGAAGCAGGTGCAATGGCTTATACTATAGTTGTAGTATCTAGTGCATCAGACTCAGCCTCATTACAATATTTAGCCCCTTATACTGGTTGCACTATGGGGGAGTTTTTTAGAAATAATGGTATGCATGCTCTAGTTATCTATGATGATTTAAGCAAGCATGCTATAGCTTATAGACAAATATCATTATTATTAAGAAGGCCTCCAGCTCGAGAAGCTTATCCAGGCGATGTGTTTTATCTTCACTCTAGATTATTAGAAAGAGCTGCAAAATTAAATAAAGCTAATGGTGGAGGATCATTAACCGCATTGCCTATTGTTGAAACTCAAGATAGCGATGTATCAGCCTATATTCCTACTAATATTATTTCTATTACTGATGGACAAATTTTTCTAGAAAGTGAATTATTTTATAAAGGTATAAGGCCAGCATTAAATATTGGTATCTCTGTTAGTAGAGTTGGAGCTGCTGCTCAAATTGAAGCAATGAAAAATATAGCTGGTACTGTTAAGCTAGAACTTGCTCAATATAATGAAATGGAAGCTTTTTCTCAGTTTGGAGCAGATCTTGATGCTAGCAGTATACAATTAATAGATAGAGGCAGGAGGTTAAGCGAATTGCTAAAGCAGCCTCAATGTTGCCCACTTCCAATTGAAGAACAAATTATTATATTGTTTGCTGGAATAAATGGTTATTTAGATAAGATTACAGTAAGCAAAGTAAAGGAATTTGAATATAGTATGCTTGAATATTTTAGGATTCACCATCAAGATATTATTAATGACATTGCTGGTACAAAAAAGATTACTGAGATTATTAGCAGTAACCTACACCAGCTTTTGCAAAGATTTATTAAAAATAATGAACATAAACTTATATGACAGTTCTTAAACAATTACGAGACAGAATTAAGGCTGTTAGCTCTACTCAAAAAATTACTAAAGCAATGCAATTAATTGCTAGTTCAAGATTTAGAAAGTTTGAAAGCATTATACTTGAAGCTGAAAATTATCTGCAAGTAGCCATAGAAATCTTAGTTGGCGGATTAAATAGTAGTAATTATAGCAATCTAGGAATTAAAGAACAGTTTTTACTTGGAATTGCTAAACAAGATTCTCAAATTAATAATAAAGCAGCAATAATTTTGTTAATAGTACTATCATCTGAACAAGGATTATGCGGTGGTTTTAACAGTACTATATTAAAAGAATTAAGGCGTGATATTAACAACATACAGCTTCAAGGGCATGACTTTAGATTAGTTATATTAGGTAAAAAGGCTTATGATAACTTAAGGCCAGATTTTACAAATAAAATTATTAGTTACAATGATTTGCACCATATTAAAATCTCTACTATAGTAAATCTTCAACAAGAAATACAGAAGTTTGTTATTGAAAATAATAGTGTTAGTATATGCAAAGTGTATTACAATAAATTTATTAATATAGCAAAGCAAAAGTTAGATAAATTAATACTATTTCCAATAACAGATTTACCTTCAAGCAACACAAAACATTATTATGAATTAGAAGGACAGCATCTTATTAGCCAAGCAATAGATTGGTATCTAATAGCAAAACTATTTCACATTGTTACTTTACATAAAGCTAGCGAAGAAATAGCTCGCATAGCTGCTATGGAGGCGGCAACTATTAATGCAAATGATGTCATTGCAAAGTTGACTATACAACTTAATAGGTCAAGACAAGCTGCAGTAACTAAAGAATTAATAGAAGTAATATCAAGCGCTGAAGCTATAACTTAGTATTAGAAAAACAGTATAGCTCTGAGATTTATTGTATATTATAAATTTGTAAATTTGGTTCTGTATTTATTATCTAAGTTATATGATATGCTATTTACTATATTAGCAAGGCACTTGAAGTATTTCAAAGATTTTTACTTCTCACTTGAAATAATAATGTTATTTATATATATGAGATGCAGATTTAAGTTATAAAGAACTTGAAGAGATGGATAGCTAATATTAGCCAAGAAGCAATTGCAAATATAAGGAATCAAGAATTGTATTTTTTTACTAATTATTTGATTATATAATCATAGCTATGAAAGAACTTATGTGATTAGATATAGCTGTGAAATAGAGTAAATACTAACAACTTGGTTACTTGAGTTGAGTAAGTAGAAGACACTTTAAATTAGGTAAAGAAAGAATCTCATAAAATTATATAACAGCTCTATATTGTTTTGTAGGTAATTTTATAGAAGAATCATATCAATGGATTAATAGCTCATAACACTTGATAGAATCTTGTTGTTTAAATAGGTCTCAACAAGTTATCGGATAAATAATAGTTATAGATTACTATTGTTGATACTATCTATCAAGGTTTGCATAGCGTTTTCTATTTTTAATCATAGCTGTAATGCTTATTATTACTCTTTCTATATAGTTTAACCTATTCCATATATCATATTAAGATGCTGCATTGAGCATTAACTTATGCCTGTAACTCTTTTATTTTCCATATTTTTTATTGAACTAATGTGATTTAATAACCTAAGCTTTGAATTAGAATAGTTAGGTATAATATTTAGAGAAGGCACAATATAAAAATTGTTTAATGATAAAGCTTCAAAAAATATATAAAGCGTAAAAGTTAATAAAAATCAACTTTAATGCTTTATAGAACTTACTATTAACTTATGTTAACTTTTATAATTAATATTTAATGATTTTAACTATAACTATATTTGTAATATTGATCAATATTACAGATATAATTTTGCTATATAGCAAAAAGATAGGACCATATCCAGATTTATCTGTTAGAGAAGCGAGAAAGATAGCAATAAATTACAGATATTAATATTAATCTGAGGGAAATAAGACGTAAACAAAAAATATATGGAAAAAAATAAGAAGCGTATAAAAGAAGGAGAAAATAGCTAATTAGATGAATTAAAGAGCTGTATAATAAGTATAGCAAATATTATATATACCGTGAGTTAGAAAGAATACGTAATTATGCATTATTTAGGCATACAATTTTGTAGCTGCAGAAATAAATATATGCTAACTTTTCCTAATTCTGTTATCAGTTATCTTTGCTCTGCCAATATCAACATCTATTGCTAAACCAATTAGGAATTAATATATGGCATTATTACGGGATTGTTATAATATCTAAGATTAGCAGCAATCATATCTAATCCAAACAAACTCAGGTTTATATGATTGAACAGTAGCTATTTTAGCTATTGCGTATACATAATTTTAATGTATTATTAAGGCTTAAGATTATTTTATAAAATAATTAATGCGTCCTTAGCTCAGTTGAATAGAGCAATAGACTTCTAATCTGTAGGTCAGAGGTTTGAGTCCTCTAGGACGCGCCAAGTCCAGTCAATATAAATTATTAAATATAGTTCATAGTTAGCATTAAGCTATGATTGTTCTGTAGTTAATCATCTTGTTACTAAAAAAATCAATTGTACATATAATTATATTCTATTACTCCAATTGGAGTGAGGCTGCCAAATATTAGGCTAGTAAATCTTAATTTAAAAATTCTCTAAAGAATATTGAAGATATGAGTAAAATAATTTATAAAGTCTTTGTTTATTTAAAATATATTATTATGGTATTATTCTTAAGATAATTAGCAAATGTAATACCTCGGTATTGTATATTCAAAATATAGCTTCTTATAGAAAGAAAATTTTATGGACTTTTTAACAATTGAAAAAAAATGGCAAAATATTTGGGCGAAGGAGAAAGTATTTAATACAAGTAATAATTTGGACAGGCCTAAATATTATATATTAGAAATGTTTCCTTATCCTTCTGGGAAGATTCATGTAGGACATTTACGCAACTATACAATAGGTGATGTTATTGCAAGATTTAAGCATTCTCAAGGTTATAATATATTACATCCTATGGGTTGGGATGCATTTGGATTGCCAGCTGAAAATGCTGCTATGCAAAATAATACTCACCCCAATCATTGGGTCAATAAAAATATTGAAACTATGAAAAGCCAGCTCAAAGCAATTGGATTATTTTATGATTGGAATCGCGAAGTAATCACCTGCTCTCCTGAATATTATGTTTATGAACAGAAATTTTTTCTTGAAATGATGAAAAAAGGACTTGTTTATCAGAAAGAATCATTAGTTAATTGGGATCCAGTTGATCAAACAGTGCTTGCTAATGAGCAGGTAGTTAACGGCAGAGGATGGCGATCTGGAGCAGTAATTGAATATCGTAATTTAAAACAATGGTTTATTAAAATCACTAATTATGCTGATGCTCTACTGAATGGACTTGATAAGTTAATAAGTTGGCCAGAAAGTGTAAAGACAATGCAAAAAAAGTGGATTGGTAAATCTACAGGGGTTAACATAGATTTTCAGCTTAAGGGAATATGGAGTTCAATCAAAGTTTTTTCAACTAAGCCAGAAACTTTATTTGGAGCTTCTTTTATTGCTTTAAGCTATAACCATCATTTAATACAACAATATGTAAATATTACACCAGAAATTCAAGAATTTTTAGATAAATGCTATAATACTGGAACTTCTAATATTAATTTTGATAAAATGGATAAAATTGCAGTGATAACTAATCTTAAAGTAATTCATCCACTTAATCACAGTATAGAATTGCCAGTTATTATTAGCAATTTTGTATTAACAGATTACGGTACTGGTGCACTATTTGGCTGTCCTGCTCATGATGAACGAGATCATATTGTTGCAAAATTATTGAAGTTAAATATTAAACAAGTAATCACTTCAACTGAGCAAAATATTGATGTATTTCAAACGCCATATGTAGGAGAAGGAATAATGATTAACTCATTTCATTTAAACGGGTTAACTACTATTCAAGCTCGGCAGAGTATCATTAATGAGCTCCAACAAAAAGGTATAGGTCAATCTGTTATAAATTATAAATTAAAAGATTGGGGAATTTCACGGCAAAGATTTTGGGGGTGTCCAATTCCAATTATACACTGTCAAAATTGTGGAATAGTATCAGTACCTGATGAAGATTTACCAGTAACATTACCAGAACAAGATGTTGAATTTACTGGAAAAGGCAATCCATTAGATAATCACCCAACTTGGAAATATGTTAAATGTCCTCAATGTTCTTCAAATGCTGTTCGAGAAACAGATACATTTGATACTTTCTTTGAATCATCTTGGTACTTTGCTAGATTTTGTAATCCTACAAGCAATGTAATGGTTGATTTTGAGGCTGCAAAATACTGGCTACCTGTAGATCAATATATTGGTGGTATTGAGCATGCAATAATGCATTTACTCTATGCTAGATTCATAACTATGGTAATGTATGATTTTAACTATATAGATGTTCAAGAACCTTTTACATCTCTGATAACGCAAGGTATGGTATTACATAGAACTTATAAAAATCAAAATAATAATTGGTTATATCCAGATGAAATTGAGATTAATGAGAAAGGAAAATTAGTGTGCAAATCAAATTCTCAGCCAGTTATAGTAGGCAAGTTAGAAAAGATGAGCAAATCTAAAAAAAATATTGTTGATTTAGAATCAATACTCAAATTATATGGCGCTGATGTAGTTCGTATGTTTGTTTTATCAGACACTCCTCCAGAAAAGGATCTAGAATGGTCAACTGAAGGGATTGAAGGCTGTTATAGATTTCTTCAAAAATTATACAATTTTGCATTAATACTTAAAGGTACAAGCTTAAAGAATAGTAAAAATGATGAAATTTTAAGAAGCAAAACTCATCAAACGATTAAAAATGTTACTCAAGATATTGCAAATTGTAGACTAAATAAAGCTATAGCTAGATTAAGAGAATTATATAATCTCGTGTCAAAGATATCAGAGTTAACAATTCAGGTAAGAGAAAGTTTTTTAATTTTAATAAAACTATTTAACCCATTTATTCCTCATTTATCAGAGGAAATATGGAGCATATTCTTTGAAGGAGAAATGCTTATTCAAGCATCATGGCCTAAATACAATGAAGAATATATTCATGAAGAGCATGTTAATATTGCAATACAGATTAATGGTAAGTTTAGGGCATTATATAACTGTATGATTGATACTTCAGAACAAGAGGTTCAATCTGCAGCTTTAAAATTAGAGCAAGTAAAAAAATATCTTGCTAATCAACAAATAAAAAAATGTATTTTTATTCCTAATAAGTTGATTAATATAATTATATAACATGCTAGATGATAAACAGTGAAATTTACATCTTATAATATTGCTACATTATGGCCTGCTATTAAGAAAGGAAATATTAGAGCTGCAATAATTTATGGTAATGATCAGGGATTAATTAACCATCGCTGCCAAGAAATTACTAAGTTGCTTGATGCTAATATCAGAACATATGATTATCAAGAGCTTACAGTAGCTGATTTTTCTTTTATATTGAACTCTAGCAATTTGTTTTCTAAACATGAAATAGTAAAAATATATAATGCTCCTAGTAATATTAATATAGCACTGAAAGAAGCTTTAGCATTTAACAATAAAAACTTTTTAATAATCTTAGGCAGTGAATTTTCAACTTCTTCTACAATTAGACAATGGTTTGAAACCCAAAAATATCTTGCTGCATTAGGATGCTATACAGAAAGTAGCAAAGATATGCATCAGTTACTATTAAAAACTATTAACCAAGCAGGCAAAGATATTACTGCAGAAGCGGCAGCCAATTTTTCTAAAACTATTTATGGTAATAAGGATTTTTATATTAATGAAATTAATAAGCTCATACTATATTGTCATGATTGTGATACTATTAGTAACCAAGATGTAAATAAATGCATTAGTACAGAAATCCTTGGAACAGCTGATCTTATGTTTATATATTTTGCTAAGGGATTAGCAATAAGTTTCTTTAAAGAAGTGGAAAAGCTAAAGAATAATAACATACCAGATGTTTGGATATTAAGAGCACTAGTTAGATACTATATTAACCTCTATGTTGTTCTAATGAAAAAAGAAAATGGAGTTAAAATTGATCAAGCTATTAAATCAATTCATCCACCTATATTTTTTAAATATGCTCAAGATTTTCAACTAATAGCACAAACTAAAACATTACATGAAGTATTACATACATTAAATATATTATATATGGCAGAATTATCAGTTAAAACAACCAATCATTATACTAATAACAGTGCAACAATTTTTCTGCAAATCAGTCATAAGTTGCATTTAAATTTAATAAATTAATATGATTTGCTACAAAAAAACATATATAATAGTTGATTGTTAGTTAATAATTTGATATCTAATGATTCAAGCGGTTGTGGCGGAACCGGTAGACGCACAGCATTGAGGGTGCTGTTCCTAGTCAATCAGGAGTGGAAGTTCGAGTCTTCTCAGCCGCACCATTCCTTATCTTACAAAGTAAGTAAAGATTTTTATGGTAAGTCAAGATAGTTGTAACAATATAGCGCTTTCTCAAAGCTCTAGGGATTACAATAAGATTTACAATTTAATCATGCACAATGATCTTGCTGAAGTTAAGCTTAAGCTGCAAGATATGCATTATGCAGATTTTGTTGAACTTTTTGACCAAGCCCCTGTTAAGCTTCATAAAAAAATCCTTGATTTAGCACCTGATGATCTTAAAAAACAGGCATTGGAAGGACTAAGCTATGATAGTAGAATCTCTATTGTAAAAATATTAGGATTTCAAAAAACTGCTAGTTTACTAAAGGAACTTGAAACTCAAGATATTATAGGATTTATTGAAGATCTTGATGATGACATAATACAAAATATTATAATTCATCTTAGCACCGATAAGAAAAAGCATGTTATAGAAGGGTTAACTTATCCAGAAAATACAGCTGGCAGAGTAATGGAAAAGCAATATGTCAGCTTGCCAGAGCATTGGACTGTTGCTCAATCGATTAACTATGTTGCATCTGATAATACTAGTAAAAATTTTTATGCTGCCATTGTCGTAGATACAAAACAACGTCCCGTTGGTAACTTACCGTTATTTAAATTATTAAAATGTGCTTCTGATTGCTTAATTAATCAGGTTATGAATACCAATATAAAAGTAGATACTCTTACTGACTTAAATGAAGTATCATACATATTTAAGCATTATGAACTAACAATTGTACCTGTTGTTAGCAAAATAGGGAAACTAGTTGGGACTATTTCCATAAATAACATGCTATATATTCTTGAAGAACAGGCTGAAGAAGATATTATGCATCTTGCTGGGGTGCAAAAATATAGTCTTTTTGCTAATGTATTTAGCGCCGCAAAACATCGTCTACCATGGTTATTTTTTAATTTTATTACTGCTTTATCAGTTGCACAAACTATTACTCACTTTGAAGAAACTATCAGTAAATACATATTACTTGCTTCTACAATGCCTGTTATTGCCTCTATGGGAGGGAATACTGGGACTCAAGTTATGACTATTACTGTTAGAGCATTAACAAACAAATATATTAACTATTCTAACTTTTTTAAGGTTTTTATAAGAGAAATATTAATTTGCAGTTTTAATGGATTCCTGTTAGCATTAACAAGTTTTTTATGTATGATGATTATGCACAAAATCTTAATTTTAGTATTGCTTTTAGTGCAACAGTAGTAATTAATACTATTATTGCTGGTACATTAGGTTTTATCATCCCTATAACCCTACATAGTCTAAAATTAGATCCAGCAGCAGGATCTACAGTATTTTTAACAGCATTAACTGATTTTATAGGTTATATCACACTTTTATATATAGCATACTTATTTTTAGTATAAGAAAACTTTTAATTTGTATTTCTTTTCAAAAAAACTAAATTATATATTTACAATTAAATTCTAACTATCTTTACTACAGTTAGTATGTGTTTTACTAAATATCATTGTCTATAGGTAAAATTAGTCTTGTAAGGCAGATAGAATCAGTATGAAGATGAAAAATTTTGCATAAGAATGATTATGCCCCCTATATTCGACCTTTTGAATAAAAAAAATTTTAGAATAATTTATAAAAATATTCTAAAATCACTGCTATAGCTGTATTTTTGGAGGCGCAAAATGCAACATACAGTATACGATATTATAATGATTGTAATATTGCTAAAAATAACAGTAGCAATAATGGTACAATTTTTTTTTCCGTTTTATTGGAAATTTTATTCCCTCAGAATAGAGAAAGTTAACAGGAGATAATGGAAAAAACCTTAAGTAAAACATCTAAACAACTCCTTATCATTGATAGTATACAGGCTATAGATCTATTACAATAAAGATATAGAGGAATTACAGGAGAGTTATTACTTTTATTAAGGTTATTAGGACTTCGGCACAGAAGGGTTAGACAATGCTTAGTAGAATTACAAGATGCAGGTTTTATTGAACTTCATAATAGAACAATAATTAAAAATAATCTTAAGTGGCGTAATACTCCATGTGTCATACCCTAGTGAAAAAGGTTGAAAGTCATATTCAATCTAAAGAAGAAGAAAAGTTAATTTTTGTTAACTTTCGCACTTTATAGAACCTGCTATTAACTTGTGTTAACTTTTATTAATTTTTGTAATTAATATTCAACCTTAACTGTAATTAAATTTGCAAAATTTGTCAATATTATAAAAAAATTAATGCAAAAGGTCGAATATAAGGAGAATAAAATTTAGGAAATTTAGCACTAATTTTTAATTCAGAAGTTGAACTAATGATCAAGAAACGCATACAACCTAAGGGTAAATCAAGCGTTTTTCAATTCAGATGTATTATGAATGAATTAATATAAAAAAATTGCTATAAAACAAGCATAATTATTTGATCAGTTATTTAACCACAGTGTAATATTTATTAATAATATACATAAATTATATAGTAATTATGTCTTCAATAGTATTAAAGTTTACAAATAGATTACTAAGTAAAATAGAGACTCCGAGTGAAAACACAGTTTATAGAGATGAAAATGAAAGAGGACTTGTTTTAAGAGTGTAATATTGTCTATAGGTAAAACTGGTCTTGTAAGGCAGATAAAATCAGTATGAAGATAAAAATAGGTTTTGCATAAGAATAATTATGCTCCCTATATTCGACCTTTTGAATCAAAATTTTAGAATAATTTATAAAAAATTATTTTCTAAAACTACCTGCTATAGCTGTATTTTTGGAGGCAAAAAGTGCAACATATAGTACGCGATATTTTAACCAATGATTGTAATTTTACTAAAAATAACAGTGCCAATAATGACACAATTTTTTACCATTTTATTGGAAATTTTATACCAGCAGAGTGGAAGGATCTGATTGGAGATAATAAAAAAGCTTTAAGTAAAACCTCTAAACAACTCCTATCATTCATAGTATTTAGACTGCAGCGCTATTATAACAACGATATAGAGGAATTACAGGAGAGTTATAAGCTTTTTGAGGATAAGTTAAATGTTGGTCAACGCAGGGTTAGACAATGCCTAGTAGAATTAAGAGACGCTGGTTTTATTGAGGTTGAAAATAGGACAACAATTAAAAATAATCTTAAATGGCGTAATATTCCATGTGTCATACCCTAGTGAAAAAGGTTGAAAGTCATATTCAATCTAAAAAGAAGAAAAGTTAATTTTTGTTAACTTTCGCACTTTATAGAACCTGCTATTAACTTGTGTTAACTTTTATTAATTTTTGTAATTAATATTCAACCTTAACTGTAATTAAATTTGCAAAATTTGTCAATATTATAAAAAAATTAATGCAAAAGGTCGAATATAAGGAGAATAAAATTTAGGAATTTAGCCTAATTTTTAATTCAGAAGTTGAACTAATGATCAAGAAACGCATACAACCTAAGGGTAAATCAAGCGTTTTTCAATTCAGATGTATTATGAATGAATTAATATAAAAAAATTGCTATAAAACAAGCATAATTATTTGATCAGTTATTTAACTACAGTGTAATATTTATTAATAATATACATAAATTATATAGTAATTATGTCTTCAATAGTATTAAAGTTTACAAATAGATTACTAAGTAAAATAGACACTCCAAATGAAAAAATAACAATAGTTTATAGAGATGAAACTGAAAGAGGACTTGTTT
>NZ_LANP01000006.1 GCF_000964595.1 Orientia chuto str. Dubai
ATATGGTCCTATTTTTATTTTTAGCCCCTGGTTTTTATATTTCTTGTACAAATAAAAGATTTTTGTTCCACTACTCGACACTCTTAAAACAAGTCCTCTTTCAGTTTCATCTCTATAAACTATTGTTATTTTTTCATCGGAGTGTCTATTTTACTTAGTAATCTATTTGTAAACTTTAATACTATTGAAGACATAATTACTATATAATTTATGTATATTATTAATAAATATTACACTGTGGTTAAATAACTGATCAAATAATTATGCTTGTTTTATAGCAATTTTTTTATATTAATTCATTCATAATACATCTGAATTGAAAAACGCTTGATTTACCCTTAGGTTGTATGCGTTTCTTGATCATTAGTTCAACTTCTGAATTAAAAATTAGTGCTAAATTTCCTAAATTTTATTCTCCTTATATTCGACCTTTTGCATTAATTTTTTTTATAATATTGACAAATTTTGCAAATTTAATTATAGTTAAGGTTGAATATTAATTACAAAAATTAATAAAAGTTAACACAAGTTAATAGCAGGTTCTATAAAGTGCGAAAGTTAACAAAAATTAACTTTTCTTCTTCTTTAGATTGAATATGACTTTCAACCTTTTTCACTAGGGTATGACACTAATTATAAGTCCTTTCTCACATTCATCTCTATATATTACTCTACCTTCACTTGGAATCTCAATTTTTCTTAACTCTACTATTGTAAATTTTACTGCTGGCATACTCAATTCCTCCATGTTTTATAAAAAATAATCAACTTATACTCTATCAATTTTTTAGTTAAATTATTGACCTAATATTATGACTTTCGTTTTATAGCAAACTTTTTGTAATAATTTTGTAACATTTAATTTGAGCTTAAAAATCTCCTCAATTTAAGATTTGAGTTTATAAATTCTAAGTTTTAGTTGTTAAATTGAAAATTAAATTTTTAGTTTAAAATTTGCGATGTAATATTACTTGTGATTTCTTTAAACCTGTTAGCAATATTGACAAACAATTCTTATACAGTTATAGTTAAGGTTGCATATTAACTAAATTAATTAACACATACGCTAATAGTAGATTTTACGAAGTTTGCAAGTTAAGAAAAATTAACTTTTCTATACTTCTTCTTGCAGTCTATAGTTTTTAATAAAAAAAGTGTTAAGTGATATATATCCTCTTTATTGCTTAGTATTTTCAACTCAAGTCACAAATTCTAGATTATATTGAACATAGAGTAGGTCATGCTTTAAGGAGTTGATATCCTTCACATAACCATTCCATTAATTACAGTAGCGATTTAGGTCATGTATTCTAATGCAGAGTTTAATATTTTCATCTGGTTCAATTAATACATTTACTCACTTATTTTCTAGGTTCATTAATTATCAAATTCATATTGATAAACATTCCCTAGATCAGTTGCTAAATTTAAATCCTTAAACATAGTTGGAGCAAATAAAATCATCTATAAAACAGTATAGAGCTATTATAGTTTTTTTCATAAGATTGCCTCTTAAAAAAAAAATTTTTAAAATTCTTCCCAGAGTAATTTGTAAACCATTTTGTTAAGCTATTTTTCACAATTTACCTATCTAAGTCTTCTACCTAATTCTTTTTCTAATCCAAAATTAAGATTTATACTAAACTCATGTTGTATTATTTTAGCACTATACTGCAACTTTAAATTTCGTTTTGTGCTTTTTTGACTTATATTAAGCGTACTACTGATAATTAATGGAGGTATAAAGATGATTAATATAAGTACTCTAATTGATGAGCTAAATAATATTGCAAACTATGTTGATATAATTGATGATGGTGATATTTTAACAAATCATCAGTATATTCAAAAAATACTAGATATCTTACATCAAATTCCTGCTAAAGCCGGGGGGCAAAATGCAAAACTGCTTGATAGTTTAATTAATGGTATTGCTAGCAAAATAAATAAAGCTAATGAATTAAGCGATAAAGAAGTTGATAATTTAATTAATGAAATTGATAATTTAATTATAGAAGTTATTAGTGATGAATTAGGAAATGCTTTGGTAAGCAAGACCATTGATGATACAACTGACTTAATCAAAATTAGAAATAGAGTAGATTACCTCATTAAATTTGGCAAAGAGCGTGAAATTGCTGAAGCAAAAGAATTGGTAACATTTCAAATTGAAGACGATAGTTCTTGTTTTACAAATAAAATAAAAATTTCATACATAGGAATTAGACATGCTATAGAAAATCAAAATCTAGAGTTATTTAAGTTTTTTATAGAAAGTATCAATGAACATATTAAGTATATACATAACTTCGATAATAACAATGGTGATGTTAAATTAACATTAACAGGAGTAATTTTTTGTATTGTGTTACAGACTATAGTAGAAGCAAAAAATAACTATACTCTTAGTAGTAATCATACAGCTGAAATGCTTAATATTATGTTTAATGTTTTTCAAGATATTAATATTGATTTTGATTCTTGTATTATACGTTGCAAGCTAAAGTTCAATAGCAATATCATACTGGAAGATGCATTAAGTGTTGTTATTAACAATAATAAAATAACAACTACATTAGAATTATTAAAGCTTTATAATAAAGATAATACTAAGCTTAAAATTAATAATAAAACTATTTTGCCTGAAATAAAATCTTTATTGCAAGCGAACAATTTTATTTATCATCAATGCTGTAATAGTAATATATTTAAGAAATTATTCTCTTTTAACAGTTCTATTAATCTTTTAAAGCATAAGCTACCATTTCGAGAATTTCAAGAATTAGAAATAGCAGCAAAATTAGCAAGTTCTGAAAGTCAACTACCGCTATTAGATAAGCAACAAGTGCTGCCACCAGTTAAAAGTAATATTATTAACAGTATTAAATTATTTAAGCTACCATATTTTAAGCGTTTTGATTCATACAAGTTACCGCAATGCAAGACTAGTAATTCTTTAGAAGAGTTAATAGAGCATGGCATGTATCAATCACTATCTGAAGCAAATATAGAGCTTTATTGTATTAATAATTCTGAATTTGATAAAGAACCAATAGGTGATAACAGCAGGCCTTATACTAGTACATACCTCTAACTTCAGTGTTGATAAGGGGTAGGAGAATACTTAGAGTGCTAAATCGTGAAAAAATAGCTTAATAAAGCATTAACAAGTTCTTTAAACCCATCATCATCAGCATGGAATGCTGTTGTCCATATATTTATCTTCCTTAGTTGATTAATTATTAACCTTCTCTTAATTCTAAAATCTTAATCCAAAACTGAGATAATATGTACTACCTGATATTTAATCATAATATTTTTATATATGCTTTTTAAGCCATGATTTAGCTTGGCTACTAAGAAGTGGTTTTACGTCATTACTTATTCTTTGATAATAATGCCAAATATATTTTTTTTCTTCATTAGTTAGTAGTGATGTTAAAATAAGATCTTTACAATATGGAACAAGTGTTAAGGTCTCAAATTCTAAAAACCCATCATATTGTGAATTTTTCACAAACATAAGATTTTCTATTCTAATACCATATTCGCCTTCTTTATAGTAACCTGGTTCATTTGAAAGTATCATACCTGGAACTAATGCTATACCGTTGTTATATTGAGCAATAGATTGAGGGCCTTCATGAACACTAAGACAATTACTAACTCCATGACCAGTACCATGATGATAATCAAGTCCATTTTGCCATAAGTTCCTTCTAGCTATAACATCTAGATTACTTCCTACTGTTCCATATGGAAAAACACTATTTAATAAAGATATGTGCCCCTTTAAAATCTTTGTATATCTCTCTTTTTGCATCTGAGTAGCTTGGCCAATTACTATTGTTCGAGTAATATCAGTAGTACCACCAAGATATTGACCTCCAGAATCTATTAATAAAATTCCATGATTTCTAATTAGCTTCGCAGATTCTTTTATTGGTTTATAATGTATAATGGCACTATTTTCATTAAAACCACATATACTATCAAAACTATTACAAATATAATTTGGTTGTTTTTTTCGAAAATTAGTAAGCATTTCACTTAAACTGAATTCAGTAATATTTGCTGATTCAAGTTTACATTGAGAAATCATATCGTCTAACCAAGCAAAAAACTCACACATTGCAACTGCATCATTAACATGACATTGCTTAGCAGCATCAATTTCAACTTGATTTTTGCAAGCCTTCATTGTTGCACATAAATCATGTTGCTGTTTAATAATTTGCTTATTTTTAATTATACTTAAAAAGCCTAAAGGGCAGCTTTCATTGATAAGAATTTTATCTGTAATTTTGCATAATACAGCATTAATATCTGTTTCTAAATATAATTTAATGGTATGATAGCCTTGATTAAGATGTTGCCTAACAGATTGATTTAAACGCTCTAAATTAGTAAAAAGATGTACTGATTGTGTTTTGCAATCTAAATAAGCATAGGAAAGCATTAAAGGAGTGAATTCTGTATCAAAAGCTCTAAGATTGAGTAGCCAGCATATTGAAGTAGAATCAGTAATAAAATATCCGCCAACATTTTTATTTTTAAGCTCAATAAATAACTTAGAAAGTTTATCTTTAATGGTCTGTCCTGCATAATCTACTGAATAAATCCAAGCATTAGTTGATGGCTTGCAAGGTTGATCATTCCAAATCAAGTCAATTAAATTTGGCTCTATAGGCTTTAATTTTAACTGTTGGAAATAGCGAATTGAATTTAAGTTTAAAAGATAAGGATCATAACCTATTGTTATATTGTCATCATTTGCAAGAATACTACCCAAATCAGTATCCATAATATTTTGAATATCTATAATTTTAAATTGTTTCAAATCAACTTGTTTACTTGCTTGAATTAAATATCGTCCATCAGTAAACAATACAGCTTTGTTTGTTGTGATTATAGCGATACCATATGATCCGGAAAAGCCGGTAATATATTCTAGTCTTCGTGCATATTTAGGAGCGCATTCACTTTGGTATTCATTACTTGAAGGAACAATATAACCGCTGATGTTAAATTCTAAAAATTTCTGTCTTAATTGCTTTAGCCTTTGTTCATTATTATTCATAATTCATTAACCATTTTAACCCATTCAGTTTCATCAATAATTTTTATTCCTATTTCTTGAGCTTGCTTTAGCTTATTTCCAGCTTTAGAGCCTACTACTAATAAATTAGTATTATTAGATATTTGAGTACCAACTTTAGCTCCTAATTTCTCTGCTTGTAATTTAATTTCTGCACGCGAAACAGTAGCAAAAGTTCCAGTAAATACTACATTTTGATTCGATAATATCAGATTATTTTTCTGAACCTGCCAATCCTGTATAGTTAATATATTAATAAGTTTTGTTATTAAATCCACATTAGCAGAAACCATAAAAAATTGTTTTAACTGGCTAGTAGTTTTTACTCCTAAGCCCTCTATATTATTTAGTTGTTCATATATTTCTGTAAAGTTATTTGCTAGTTTTAGTGCTTTATCTATAAAATTTTTAGCTGTTTTAAATTCTTTCGCTAGCAATTTAGCACTATATTTACCAATATGCTTAATAGCTAATGAATAAATAAACTTATCTAGAGTAACATTTTTAGCTTGATTGATATTTTCAAATAGCTTATTTACAGATTTTATTCCCCAACCATCTATATTTTCAAGTTTATTTAAATAAAAAACTTTATTATTTTCTTCAAGCAAGAATATATCAACTATATTTGATATATACTGATTATTCAGTAGAAATTGAATTTTCTGTCTGCCTAATCCATCAATATTTAATGCATCCTTTGATACAAAGTGACATATACGCTCGTAAATTTGAGCTGGACAAGTTAAACTATTACTGCACCTTACTATTGTTTCTCCTTCGCTAATAACTAAATCTTGCTGACAAGACGGGCATTTATTTGGAAATAAAACCTTAACAACTTGTTGATTATTTCTAGCTGAAAAATCAACTCCATTAATTTTAGGAATTACATCTCCAGCTCTTTGCAAAAAAACATAATCACCAATTCTAATATCTTTCAACTCTATTTCTTGGTTGTTATGTAACGTTGCTCTTGATATTGTTACTCCAGCAATATTAATAGGTACTAGCATTGCTACAGGAGTTATGGCCCCTGTTTTTCCAACTTGAAATACAATATCAGTTATTTGTGTTCTGCCAATTAATGATGGAAATTTATAAGCTATAGCAAAGCGTGGACTAGTACTAGTAGCTCCTAATCTTTTCTGTAAAGCAAGATCATTGATTTTATATACTATTCCATCTATCTCAAATGCTAATTTTGAACGTTTTGCAAAAACTTGATTATAAAATTCTATTATTGAATTAAGATCATTTGATAATATATAATCTTCATTAACAAGAAACCCAAGCTGAGATAATTTCTGCAGTAACTCAAACTGAGTAGCAGCAAAATCTGGATTGGATGATTCTCCTAATGCATAAACAAAGTATTTTAGTGGTCTTTGAGCTGTAATAGCAGGATCAAGTTGCCTGATAGAACCAGCAGCTGCATTACGTGAATTAGCAAATAAAGCTTTACCTAATTTCTGTTGTTGAGTATTTAAAGCTTGAAAGTCATCATTAGTAATATAAATTTCTCCCCTAACTTCAAATATTTTATCAGTAATAGGTAGAGTTTGTGGAAAGAATTTTATAGTCTTTAAATTTTCAGTAATATTTTCTCCAATATGGCCATCACCTCTCGTACTTGCTAATGTTAATGTTCCATGCTTATATCTAGCACTAAATGATAATCCATCGATTTTATATTCACAAACTATTTGAGGGCAGTAATCAATTCTTAAAAAATTTTGTATTTTAGTAATAAAATTGTTGATATCTTTAACGCAAAAAGCATTAGCCAATGATAGCATTGGCTTAAGATGTACTACCTTTGAAAATTGTGTATTAGGAGTAAACCCAACTTTTTGAGATTGCGTATTTGCTAGAGCTACATTGGGAAACTTTGCTATAATTTTGTTATTCAAATTTTTTAGCAAATCATATTGAGCATCACTAATTAATGGACTATCATCATTATAATAAGCTTTATCATATTTTTGTAACTCTAAAGTTAAAAATTCTATGATTTCCTTAGCACTAGCTGATGTTAACTGGTCAATATTAATTGTACTAATATCTATTTTAGTCATTTTTTAGGCATGGTTTTAATCTATATAACCAAATAATACCTGTATTCTAGCAAATTTTAATGTCTAACTTAATATAATTTGTTTATTTTTTTTCCTAAGATTATCAAAAAACTTTTGTAGTAGTTTCTTTGATTGTAGCTCCATAATTCCACCGTATATTTCTGGTTTATGATATATTACTGTATTATAAAAAAGTCGTACACCATTTTCCAGTGCTCCAAATTTTTTATCATATGCCCCAAAAAATATACGATCAACTCTAGCATAAGCTAATGCGGTGGCACACATTGTACAAGGCTCTAAGGTAACATATATATCGTGACCATATAGATATTTAGAGCCTAATAAGTTACAAGCTTGATTAATTGCAATAATTTCAGCATGATAAATAGGATTTGCTGTTTTTTCAACTTGATTATAAGCACTAGTTAACACAGTTCTTGTTGCTCGATTAACTATAACTGCTCCTACAGGTACTTCTTCTGATCTAAACGCTTGTAAAGCTTGCTCTAGTGCTTGTACCATAAACATAACTATAACATAATTATTTTACTCGAGTAGGTAATTTAAAGAATGGTATATTGTATCAAATTTTCTCTTGATACATTACACTCTGCTCATAGCCAGCAGGGTCTTGATGTATTAGTACCTCACAATCAGGAAACGCTTGCTCAATTTTTGTACTAATGTCTTCAGCAATTTCATGAGCCTGAAGTAAAGTCATATTACCATCAACTTCTAGGTGGCACTGAATAAATGCTTTATTACCAGCATATCTAGTTTTAAGCTCATGTACTCCTAAAACTTGCGTATTTTGACGAATAATATTCAAAATTTTTTGTTTTTCTGTTTTATCAAACTCATGATCAAGAAGATTTTTAAGGGCCTTTCTAAAGAGTTTTATACATCCATATAGTAAATATATGCTAATCAAAATTGCAAATATTAAATCAATAAACCATAGATTTATGCTAATTTTTAGTGATATAATAACTGATAAGTTAGTTAATAGATCAACAAAATTATGAAATTTATCAACTTTAACAATGTAAGATTGAGTTTTCTTATACACATAGTTCTGATAACAAACTAATATAAATATACAAACAGATGATATGATCATAACATTTATTCCAACATTATGATGACTAACTTCATGAAAATTAAAGAATTTGTTAACAGCTGAAAATAACGTAAAAATCGCAGAACAAAAAAAGAATATTCTTGAGAAAAGATAGCTAAATCTTGTACTTTGTTATGGCCAAAGCGATGATTATCATCAGGAGGCAGTAGCATTATATGCACTGCTATCATATTTATTAAGGATGAAGAAATATCTAGCATAGAATCAAGCAAAGAAGCAAATAATGCTACTGAGTTAGTAGTCATCCATCCATATAGCTTAATTGCTAAAATGATACTTGCAGTTGCAATTGATAAAAAAATTGCGCGTTTAATTAGTTTGGAATGTTGAAGATAAATAGGAACTACTTTATGTTTCATGTTTTAAGTATATTTCATTTTTGTATCATTAATAATAATTAAGCAGTATGAGAGTAAATTAATCAACAGTAGAATAATATGTTTTATCTCAAAAATACAAAAATTTTTAGCTACAATACTATATAACAAAAATACAACGAATGTTAATTAATAACAGAATACTAAAATATAGTATAATAAAATCAACTTGCGTAGAACTTATATATGGTTTAGCTTGTAATATATATTAATTAGAAAAAATTTTATGGGAAATGTTGGACGGCAAATTTCAAAGTTTCTAAAAAACCAAATGAAACACATGACTAGAATGGAGATGGCTCAAGGAAGTGGGGTATCTTATACTGAAGTATGTGCATTAATTGCTAGTGCTAAGCCAAATCCACGCTTAGAGACTGTAGCCAAGCTTAGTAATTTCTTCGAGAAATCTATAGATGAAATATTAAATCGAAAGCGAAAGTGTACAAATACAGGTATAAGCAATGGTTATATAAATCCCGAGCTAGTTAATCAAAATGTTAGGCAGTTTTTACAGCAATTCGTGCAAGACAAGAGGCTTAGACCATCAGAGTTATCTACAAGTGCTGGGCACAGTATTATGGCTGTAGCTGATTTTATATCTAATAAAAAAGAATCACTAGGCTGCTCTATTTTATTGCACATAGCAGATGCCCATGGACTATCTATTCATGGTATAATGAGTGGAGCATTCTTAAAAACAAAAGATAAGTCTACTGCCATTAATCAGGAAGCTGAGCAGAAGGCTGTCTTACATACAATGGCTAGCAATATTAATACTACCGATAAGCAAGAAGATATTGATCAAGGTATAGCTCAAACAACTCAAAGTTTAAGCTTAATTGGCCAAACAATTGGTAAGCATATAGGAACTGAAGATAGTTCTTCATCTCCACAAACTGCAGTCTCACGTATTATAGAAAAAAGAAAACAAGCTAGCGAAGAGAAGGAAGGTCAATCGAGCTCTGTGGTATCACAAGTTATGTCTAGAAGAATAAAAGAGCAAAAATCAAAAAAGAGAGATTTTTAAAGTCAGTAAAGTTAATATTAATAGCGCAGGAATATAATGTTGTTCCTAATTCTTCTATAAGAAAAAAACTTCAAACTATCTAGCGTACTTTTATTATAATATAGTTATAAACTACTGAGCAAACATCAAAAAAAACTCAGTAGGTAAAAAGTATAAATAAGCATTGATTAACACATCATAGGCTACCGAATTTACATTTAAACTAGAAAGTAATACTCTATAAAAACCCCATAAGAAATCTGACTTACTTTATAAAGCAATATACCTTGCCTGAAAAGTGAGTAAAATAAAAGAATTTAAGATAGAAAATCAAAGCAATGTTGCTCTACTATGGAGATGATGGGGTAAAAAAAATTGGAAATTTTGCTATTAAAAACATGATGGTGTAAGGAAATATCTAGAAACTTAACTATAGATTAACATTAGTTTGAAATTAGAAAGAAAATTATGTTAGAGGTTTAGAGGAAAGAAGTTTATCATTGCCTAACCATAATAAACTTTCTATGGTCATTCTTTAAAAATCTAATTCAGCATAATGCTTAGGCGGAAAAAATCCTGGAGCATAATCTTGCAATAATGGCTTAAAGCTAGGCCTAGATTTTATCAGCATATACCAATCTTTAACATTAGGATAATAATCCCAAATAACTTCATTAAAATAGTCTATTACTGATATATGACTAGCTGCAGCAACATCTGCAATAGTTATTCGATCTCCAGTTAAATAGGAATTTACTTGCAAAAGATTAGCAATCATATTAAAATGGAGCTTTTGATTAGCTTTTGCAGATTTTAATAAATCTGTTCTCGGGGAGTTACAATTTTTTAAAAATTTAATTAGTTTTTCATCTAATATTATTTTTGTAACCTCATGATAAAACTTATTATTAAACCAAGTGAACAACTTTCTAATGCAACATTATCTTCTGACTTATTACCCATAAAATAAAAATTTTGCTCAATTTCTTTCAAGTATTCAATAATGGTGAAAATGTTATATATTACTAACCCAGATGGTTCTACTAATACCGGTAATTCACCATTTGGATTAAGAGCAATGAATTCTTTCTTTTTCAACCAGAATTCTTCCTTTATTAAAGTAAATATCGAACCTACTTCTTTTAATATAACTCTTAATTGCCTTGAAAAAGGGCATAAATGGTAATGATATACTTTTCTCATTTTGACACAACTAATAATTATATTGATGGCCTATAAGCCGAGTTCTGTAAAATATTACGGTTATTTATCTGGGATAAATATTACTATTTACCTCAAGCGACCTACCCAAGCAACTAGATAAAAACATCTATTATAACATTATTCCAGTTATGTATTGCTTCTATTTGGTCTTGCTCCTAGTGGGGTTTACCATGCGTAATTTATTACCAAACTACCGGTAAGCTCTTACCTTACCTTTTCACCCTTACCAAAATCTTTTGGCGGTATATTCTCTGTGGCACTTTCCCTAGAATTACTTCTGCTGGGTATTACCCAGCACTATGTTTTTATGGAGCTCGGACTTTCCTCACAAAAACCTATAGATTTTGTGCAACCGCACAGCCATCAATAAAAAACATTATGCTGCAACATTCAAAATTAGTCAACACCAAGTTATCTGCAAGATTAAGTAAGACAATATGCTAATAACACTTAGTAAAAGACAAAAAAATACAAGATAAAATTAATTAATCAAGCTTTACAATTGTTTTTTAAATTAAAACAAAAATTATTCATATTATAAATTGATATATCAAATTATAGTTCATCATTTTTTCTATTCTGCTTAAAGTATAAAAAGTCTAATTAGAAAAAACTTGTAGCCCAAATTTTTTCTTTATCCTTGTTATAGTTTTTACAGCTATTATTCTAGCTTGATTAGCTCCAGCAACTAATACTTGGTTAACATAATCTAAATTATTCATGTAATTGTTATATTCTTTTAAAATTGGATTAAGGCAATCTATAATTAACATTGCTAAATCTTTTTTAAATTTTATTAATTCTGAATACTCATATTCTTTTACTATATCATTAGTATTTCTATTAGATAATGCAGCAAATATGTTAATTAAGTTAGAAACTTCTGGTCTATCTACAGGATCATAAGTAATCCGAGGCTGACAATCCGTTTTTGCTTTTTGTAACTTCTGAAAAATTACATCTGGAGAATCTATTAGATTAATTCTACTAAAATCTGAAATATCAGACTTACTCATTTTTTTTTTGCCATCTTTTAAACTCATAACTTTTCCAGTAATATGATCTATGAATGGTTCTGGTAGCTTAAAAATTGTACTATCATTAAATTTATGGTGCACTATTTTAACTATATCTCTTATTAGTTCTAAATGTTGTTTTTGATCGGCTCCTACTGGTACTAAATCCGCTTGATATAGTAGAACATCTGCAGCCATTAACACAGGATATGCCAATAACCCTAAGCTGACATAATTTGAGCTATCATTGATAGTTTTATCCTTAAATTGAGTCATTCGCTTCAATTGACCAAGTGGAGTAATACAATTTAATATCCATGCAAGCTCTGAATGCTCTTTTACGTCAGACTGAAGAAAAATTATTGATTGTTTTGGGTTTATTCCACAAGCTAGAAGCATACAGGCTGCACTCAATGTTGACTTATGTAATTCTAGTGGTTCCTGCGTAGTAGTAATTGAATGTAGATTAGCAAGGAAAAATATGGATTGGTATTCTGATTGTATTTGAACCCACTTTCGTATTGATCCTAAATAATTTCCAAGATGCTGCTTCCCAGTAACCTGTATACCAGATAATATGCACTTTAACATTAATATGCCTAATTTAAAGTTTTAAAATGGCTTTCATTATAAATATAATTTAGAATTTTTGCATCAATAATTTTAAGAGTTAATGTATTTGTACCTAAATTACAGGTAAGTTTTTGCTTTCTGATAGTGAAATTATTATAACAAAGACATCTTTCTAGCTTTTTTTTATAATAGTGTTTTACTACTCATTTTATATATACTTATTTTATATATAAAAGCTAACTAGTGTATTTCTATTTTTTGCTTAAATCTTTGTCTTTAAACTACTACCAACCTTTTTTAAACACTAGATTATGATGATTATAGAGAAAGAAAATGTAAAAATTAAGTTTAATAACAATGTTATAATATAAAATAAGAAACTATATGCACTAAGAAATTAATAAAAAACAATACTCAGCCCATTGTTTTCTAAATGAAGATTAGCTCTTGCTTTTATGCAATCAAATTTTCATCTAGATTAGTATTTAGTCAAGCTTTTTTGGTACTTGCATATACAATAAGATAGGTTACTAACTCTTATACAGTAATATTGATAAATTAATACTTAAATGTCACACTGTTTTGCAGCTTATATTTGAATATCGTTACAAAGTTCTTGCAGTTATAAATTTGTGTTATGTAGTGTTGTTATCTAATCTTAACTATTTATTTGCTGCATAATTTCTTTGATAGCATAAGATATATTACTTAGGCTAGCAGGATCAGAAAGAAAGTGGTCTGCATATCTTAATAGCTTCAAGGTAGAGTAACAAGTTTGAACTCTATTAATCAGATTTACAGATTCTTGATATGGTACCTCCTGGTCTTGCATACCATGAATAATAGCAAGTGGGCACTGAATATTAATAGTAGATTTATTCAATAATAAATATTTTCTAGCATTAGATATTAGATTATAACTTATAGAATATTTACTATTACAACTATTTCCGCTCAACTCAATATACCCTTTATTAACCATAAGGTATTTATTTTTTTCTGTAAGCTTATTCCAAATTAAAGTTTCTGTAAAATCTATTGCAGGAGATAGAGCAACTACTCCACTAATATCGATATTATTTTTAACAGCAGCTAACATTGCTAACCAACCTCCTAAACTTGAGCCAACAATAATATTTTTAAAATTGTTGCTAGTATGATACATAATAGCTTGAGTAGCATCAAACCAACTTTCAATTGTTTGATCAATAAATCTACCTGAAGAATTACCATGTCCATAATTATCAAAAGCTAAGAAGTTAAGATCTTCTTCTTGACATAGGTGATGCAAATAATTAGACTTCTTACCTGCCATGTTTGACATCATACCATGGAGAAAAACAATATTAATTAAACTATTTTTTTTACTTTTATGTTGTTTATAAGCAATAAACCTGCCATCATCTAAGCTATAAATTTTATGCATTATATTATCTAGTATCTATATTAAAGATTGGAAAATATTATGAGTATAACTTACCATAAAAAAACAATTTTGCAAGTTACTCCATCACTAGTAAATATCGGAGTTGAACGTGGTACTATTGATGTTGCTAACTATCTAGTACAAAATGGCTACAAATCTCTAGTAGCATCATCTGGTGGCGTTCTTCTTGAACAGTTAAATAATACTGGCAGCACTCATTATCTAGTAAATACAAAAAGTAAGAATCCATTCATTATTTGGCGTAATCATGCTGTACTATCAGACATCATAAAACAACAAAAAGTTGATATAATACATGCTAGGTCTAGAGCACCTGCTTTTAGCTCATATCTTGCAGCTCGTAAGACTAAGATTAAATTTATTACTACCTTTCATGGATTTTATAATTTTTCAACTCTAATTAGAAGAATGTACAACAGTATCATGGTTAAAGGCGATATAGTTATTGTAGTTTCAAATTTTGTTAAAAATCACATTATAAGACACTATAATGTATCTGAAGAAAAAATTAGAGTAATACATCGTGGTATTGATTTAGATTATTTTAATCCTGAAAATATCGAACAGAGTAAGTTGGAGCAATGCAGAGCAATGTATAATATTCCAACAGATGTTTGTGTAATATTATTGCCAGCTAAAATGACTAAGTGGAAAGGACATGAAGTTGTAATTGAAGCCTTAAATATCATAAAAGATTGTAATTTTTATTGTATTATGGTTGGAGATACTTTATCTAACCGCAATTTTACTAATGCAATAAGAAAAAAGATTATGCATTATAAGTTGCAAAGCAAAATTCAGATTTTCGGATCTATGGTTTATCCACCAGAATTATATGCTTTAGCTGATATTGTTCTTTGTCCCTCCATTGAACCAGAAGCATTTAGTCGCGTTGTAGTTGAAGCTCAAGCTATGGAAAAAGTTGTAATTGCTAGCAATATTGGCAGCACTATGGAAACAATAGCTAATGAAGCTACTGGATTTTATACTAATACAGATGATGCACATGATTTATCAGAAAAAATCAAGTATGCATTGCTAAATTTAACAAGTAATAAAATGCAAATTATGCGAAAGCAAGCTAGGAAATTTGCATTACAGCAATTTTCTTTGCAACAAATGCAAAGCAAAATTTTGAGTGCTTACAATGAATTGTGATTGTCAATCTCTTCAATAAAAAAGAGCATAATATAATTTTCGGTAATATATAAAAGTCAACTAAGCAAATATAAAACTAATTCTGTTACATTTAGTGTGGCATATTTATTAATTTATATAAAATTTGAGATTTTAGATGTTATGCTGTCATTAGCATTTTGAAAATTCTCAAAAGTAGATACATGATCATTAGCTCCAACTATCTGCTTAAGTTATACGATTTCTATACTGGTACATAGTTAATATTATCACTATGAAAAAACCAAGCATTATTTTAATTCGTTTTTTAATACATATATTAATATCGTTCAGATATTTGTTTTGGAATATTTTTTTCTTTCGTTTCTTAGGTAGGATTTAAAGTCATTAAGAATAGAAGTATTACTATGTAATTGAAATATGGAAAAAAGTGAGTAAATCAAGTTTGCAACAATTATTTGTGATATTCCAGTATAACTTTTCTTCAGAGATTGTAAATAAAGTCTTTATGGGTTTAATCTTATATTTTTTTAAACAGCACATATATTTACTCTGAATTTTAATTATGCTAGCTTAGCTTAAAAGATTATATTGAAAGTTCAGTAAGCATGCTTGAAAGAATCAATAATTTTGATATAGCTGGTCTATTTTAGTTAATGCATAAATCAATGAGTATTAATATATGTTATTGATATTTTCATTTATATTATGTTTTCTTAATGAAAATATCAATAACATAAAGAATATACATAATAATTATGGTAAATATGGATAGATGCAATAGCGTATTAAGAAGTGCTGTTATTCTCAATAATTATGAGCTTGTTGAAAAAATTATCGCTGGAACAGTAACTGTAGAAGAATTGCAAAATCATAGAAGAGAATATATACAAATAAGCCCATATAAAGTATTATCTTACTATAATATAAAGGCTGAAGATGATGGAACAATAATAGAGGAGTGTCAGGATTACTGTGACGACATAGTTGATGATTCTGATGATGATGTAAATACAACTAGAACAATAATAGATAAAAATCGTAAGCTTGCAGATGAAGAATTTGAATCTATATTATGTACTGACACTTATACAGATTGTTTAGCTAACGTATCGCTGACGAATCAAAAAATAAGAAAACATAGTAATAATTCTGTAATACTACCAACAGACGATAGAATCATAATTTCTGTATTTAAAAATGCTCCGCTTGATTTGTTGAATGAGTATTGTAGTAACATAGTAGAAGTCTCACAGATAAATATTGCACCTTTGATAGAAAATATTTGCAAATCAAAAAGAGAAGGAATTATTATTAGTTGCAACGCTGTAGATATATTTAAAAAAATGCTGTGGATGAAAGTCGCCTAAAGAGTGGTTATGAACGATCTTTGCCATCAAATAATAAAAGTGTATATATTCATTCAAACAATGCAATTCAAAAATATTGCATTAAAAATGAGAGTGGAGGATATGAGATAAAACCAAGCTTATATGAAGAAGAATTAAATATATGTGCTGCTGGTGGTTCGATGGATAACGAGACAATGCAAGATTTACTATAGATTTTTTTATTTGGCATAAAGTATTAGCTAACGCGATTATTAGAAGGCTTGATTTCATGTTAAAGTTGAATATTGAAAAATTAATAAAATTTAACACAAATTGATAGTAGGCTCTATAAAGTATAAAAGAGTTAATAAAAAATCAGCTTTTCTTCTTCTTTATGTTTGATATGTTTTTCATACTTATTTAGTAGACGAGGTTATCCTTTGTAAGCCATCTATTAAGCTATTTTTTTGTTCACAATTTGCCTCTCTAGAAGCCTTCTACTACCTAATTCTTCAATCTAAAACTTAGAGATAAATATTCATAATTAATACTGTATTTTGATGTATTAAGTATATCATTCTTTATAAATTTTATTTACATCCTTGTCATTATTTTAATTAGCATTTTGCAGTAAATTTAATATATAAGATTTATCGCATAATATAGTATTTTCCAAAAATTTTAATAAAGATATGAAGCCAAATTTGAACATTGAACAGAATTATGCTTTCGAAGTAGTAGCAGGAGTAGATGAAGCTGGGAGAGGTTCATTAGCTGGACCAGTAGTAGCTGCTGCTGTAGTTATCAGTCAGTCAGTAATAATAGATGATATTAAAGACTCAAAGGTTTTATCTAAGCTAAAGCGAGAAAGTTGTTATAATAAGATTATTCACAATTATTGTTACAGTATTGGCATTGCTTCAGTTCAAGAAATTGATAAATATAATATCCTAGAAGCAACAAAGATGGCATGCATAAGAGCAGTTAAGAATTTAGTAATTACACCTACAAAAGTTATAGTAGATGGTAATATGAATTTCTTTGATAAGAGATTTATTAGTATAGTGCATGGCGATAGCACTTGCTACTCTATAGCATCTGCTTCAATAGTAGCTAAAGTAACAAGAGACCATATGATGCAGATTTTGCATAAGGAACACCCGGTTTATGGTTGGAATAATAATTGTGGGTATGGTACTAAGTTACATATTGAAGCAATTAAAACCTACGGTAAAACTATTCATCATAGAACTAGCTTTAAACCTCAGTTTTAGATTTATAAATCTCTATAATATAATTATTATGAATAAAACTAAACTTAAGCTGCTTTATATTAAGTTGCATAAGATTTATATGTAACAATGAAGAAAAATAAAAAAACAAAATCCTAGCTAAAGAATTAAGAAGCAACTAGCATTATCATAAATTATTAGTATTTTTACTATATATTCTTTAATATAAATTGCTGTATTTTTAGCAAGTCATACCAGCAGGCTTTTTTTTGTAAAGGTTGCCTTAGCATATAAGCTGGATGAAAGATTGCGGTAATAGGAATTGAGAAGGATAGATAGCAGTTTTTATATAGAAAATATTCTTGTCTAATTTTAGAAATTTTAACATGATCACCTAACAGGCTTACTGCTGCAGTGCTACCAACTAGGATTATTAACTTAGGATTGATTAGGGCAATATGTTTTTCCACAAATGGACGACAAATTGCCAGTTCCTCAGATGTAGGCCTACGATTAGCAGGTGGACGCCAAAATACTGTATTAGTAATATATACATTTTTAGCTCGAGATAAATTAATAGATTTTAACATATTATCAAGCAGCTTACCACTTTCACCACAAAAAGGAATACCATATTTATCTTCATTTTGCCCAGGTGCTTCCCCGATAAGCATAATTGGAGCTGATGTGATACCATCTCCAAATACTGTATTTTGGGCTGTCTTTTTGAGTAAACAACCATCAAAAGAAATTACAGCAGATTTTAAATCTGCTAATGTATGTATGCTATCTGCAAGTTGTCTTGAATCTAAATTTTGAGTAGTGGAGCCAACTGAGATTTGCTCGCTCAATACTTTTTCTTTATTAATTGAATTAAATTGGTTTGAAGATTCTATATTATCACTAACTATGTTATCATTAACATCCATATAGATATACCATTTTAATAATTCAACTCCTGAAGGGAATTCACGATTCATAAAAACACTACTTTTAATGTTTAAGATATATCACTAAGTTTTTAAATTAAAGTTTAAAATATACATCTTTATTTTTCTATACTCAAAACTAGCTTATGAAAAAATTCTCTTCATTTCATTTAAAAAAAGCAAACTTATAAAGTTTGAAGCAGCTTTTAAATCTCAGTTTTGAATTAGAAATTTAAAATTAATAGAAGATTAGTATGCTTAAGGCAATAAGCAGCTGAGAATATATGAACGAAACTATACAATTCTGAGCGGTGTTTTTCTTGTATGTTTAAGATCAAAAGAACATTTCTAAGATGGCGATACTATTCAAGTAAGAATATTAAAATACTAGAGTTTTGGATTTAATCTGTAAATAGCTTATCCCTGAAGTTTTAGTTAGTTTGGTTAAAAGACAAGTTAATCAATTTATTACTGATTTTGACGAAATCATCTACAACACGAAGGTGTTGTATCCTTCTTTATCAGAGATATATAATCTCCCATTTTGTTTGATCGTGGCTATAATATTTATATCTTAGCAGGTTTATTATATTGAACTATTGCACTCAGGTTACTGCAAAGCTCTACCTGCATTCGCTTTGCTTTTTTGACTAACATACTTATCTCTATGCGCAGTACTAGTTTCATTGTTTGTATCTATACCTGTAGCTGACGATAGCTGTAACTTTGACAATTCTAATTGTGTTAACTCTATAAAATACGAATGTAAAGATGGATCAGATCTAACTTCATAAGCCATTTGAGACATAAGGGTACCACTATCAACTTCAGCTTTTAATATAGGCCAGCTACTATTGCGAAGACTTTTATCCTGTTTAATAAAAGCACTTATTTTTATAGAGTCTTCTAACACTTGATCTGGTATAGATTTATTCTCTTTAAAATAACCAGTATCTTTAAAAAATTGCTGTGTATGGAGTAAAGATACCATTGCAGAAGATAGATTTTTATCATCAGTTCCTTCTAATGAGTCAACACCACGCTGCACTAACATCTTAGCCAAATCATAGTTATTGTATTTTAGAGCTGCATCTAGGAGAGTTAATACATCCCCTGATGGAGGATGTATACTTGCTCCACTATTGATTAATAGCTTAGCACTTGCTAAGCAATTGTGATCTATCAAACGAAACATTGTTGTATGTGTAAGATATGCATCTAAGGTTAAAAGATTCTGAGGATTACTGCTTTTTTCTAAAATACAGCCAATTCTTCTACTCAGTACCTGATCTAACTCTGGCCTTGCTTCCATTCCAAGCAAATTTAGGCATCGAGCACAAAAATCAAGTTTTTGACTTATAAATTCATTTTCTTCCTTACCTATGCATTTATATTTCAGATTCTCCATAGCGCAATCCATCAAAATACTTGTAACATTCGTACCACATTCATATAATTCTTGATGAGACATAGAACTACTGCCAAACCTCATATTTTCTTGAGGTGCCGTTAACAACGCAATTGCTGTACTAACATCCATACCTCCAAAAAATGACATCGCTGTGTTAAAGTCTAATTTGCCTTGCTTAAAAAGAGTTGCTGCTTGCTGGAGGCAATACATGCCTTCATTAATAAGATACGGACCATTAAATGCATAGCTATGAGTACGACTATAATCGGCAATGTTCTTACAAAAATTTATAAAACCCTCTCCCTGTGCTGTTGAAAGCTCTGAAGATAATTTTGTATCAACATACTCCATGTCAATATCCTCATTATCTTTGTTTTCAATTAATAACCTTCTTGCTGGTGAATATTGCCTATGTTTTATTAATTCAACTACCTGTTGTGCTAAATCCTCCTGATTCATAATAAATTACCGTTATAGTTATTATTTTTGATTAACTTAAAGAATTAAAAACCTGCAAATTATAGGACAGAAATTACTATTATATACCTCCCAGTAACTCTTCAAGCAAAACAAGGAAAATATATCTTAATTTGCTAATAATTTCAATCAAAAATTGAAACATGATTTATTTCATCAAACTCATAATAAGTGCATACACTTCGTTAACTTAAAGAATAAAAAATAATCAGCATAAACAGACTGAAAAATTATCGTTTATTAAAGACGCTAATCTACTTAAGTTTAGTAATATCCTCAAAAATCCTGCTGTAAAGAACTGGTAAACTATTAATAATTAGCATTATTGCCTAGATTTTAGATTAGCAAGAGGATTAGATGAAGAGAGCTTGGAAAAGTAAATTGCAAAAAAATAGCTTAACACACAACAAATGAAGTATAAGAGATACTCTAACCAATTGCTATCTGTCATTTAAAATAGCCTTTAGAAATCAAATGGATATTACAACTTTTAGCAAAACTAGTAAAAGCTTGTTTTTAGGATTAAAATTACACTTGTTAATTAATGAACAATAAAATCCAAGACCTTAAACTAACTAAAGGAAATATGGATGACAGTGCTTCTGTCCCTGAATTAACAAAGCATATTAATTAGTTTTGTATTTGGTAATCAAGTATATTTAAAACAAAAATTGTTTTTTGATCTTTGGGATCGAGAATTAAAGTTGGTGACTGCGATAAAGCAAATATGAAAAATAAATTCTTGTGAAAACATTTTACTATGTAAACGTTCAATTATTGAAAATGTATCAGTGCATTATTAAAAGGTTCTTTTGATCTTAGACATATAAACGTAGTGCAATATGGAATGCTTGTATCTTATTATTCTCCTTAGTTTTTTTATTATCTAAGCCCTATTAAACCTTCTATTAATGCTAAACTTTCCAATCAAAAACTGATGTATTATAGGTTTATATCTTCCTTATGTCAGATAAATAAAGGTTAGTTATTTTATTCTTGCACTTTTTATAACTTATCTGTATTATTACAGCATTAATTGTTATAATGCGGGTGTAACTCAGTGGTAGAGTATTACCTTGCCAAGGTAAAAGCCGTGGGTTCAAGTCCCATCACCCGCTCCATGCTAGTTAAATTACTATATGAGTATTGGTATATTAATGTTTAATTATGTATGGATTTTTATTGCTTAGGTTATCAAGAATCTTTAGTATATGGGCGATTAGTTCAGTTGGTAGAGCATCTCGTTTACACCGAGAAAGTCGGCAGTTCAAGTCTGTCATCGCCCACCACATTAATTTCAGGTTCTTACATTCTAGCTATTTATTGCTAATTTTGATGAAATCACACCTATAAAACAGAGATGTTATATTTCAATTCTTTATATATAAACTTATATGTTATTTTTTTTACCTCTAAATACAATACCTAAATCATTATAATTCAAAACTTAGTGTTAATAATAATTTTTTAGCTGCATAATTTTAATTATTCATATAATTCTTTCTATTAAATAAGAATACTAATTATGCATTGATATGTTTCTTTAATTTCTTAAAGTTTATGCAATCCATCCACCTCCCAATACCAAGTCCCCTTTATATATTACACAAGCTTGCCCTGGTGCAATAGCTTTCTCGGGTTTTGTTAAAACAACTTTTGCAGCTGAATTATGATAAGGATATAATTTAGCGTACACAGCTGAGTGTGTAGAACGTACTTTTACCTCAACATCTAATGGTTCTACTAGAATATTTCCTGGCCCTAGCCAGTTTAAATTATAAATTATAAAAGTTTTTTTAAACAACATTGATTCTGGGCCAACATACACTATATTTTGTTTTGCATCAATTTTAATAACATATAGAGCTTCAGAAGCACTTATTCCTATTCTGCGTCTTTGACCTATGGTAAAATTTATAATACCTTGATGCTCACCAAGAACATAACCATCAATATGCACAATTTTACCAGGCCTTTTTGCATCTGGTCTTAATTTTTCAACAATGTTATGGTATGACCCATCAACTACAAAACAAATATCTTGACTATCTGGCTTATTTGCAATATGCAGACTATGACGATTAGCATGGTACCTAGTTTCATCTTTTGTCATATTTCCTAAAGGGAAGTGTAGGTATTGTAATTGAGATTTTGTAGTAGCAAACAAAAAATAACTTTGGTCTTTTTTATTGTCAACAGCTTTATGTAATTCTACTCCGTTAGCACTATCAATGCGCCTAACATAATGACCAGTTACTAATGCGTCAGCTTGAAGGTCTTTAGCAAAGTTTAATAAATCATGAAATTTTACAGATTGATTACATTGAACACAAGGTAATGGCGTTTCACCATTAATATAAGATTCAACAAAATTATCAATTACTGATTCTTTAAATCTATCTTGATAATTAAGAACATAATGAGGAATTTGCAACTGATTAGCTATCATCTTAGCATCATAAATATCCTGCCCTGCACAACATGCCCCCTTTCGATTGATAGTTGCATCATGATTATATAATTGCATAGTAATGCCAATAACATTATATCCATTTTCTTTCAGAAGAGCAGCAACAGTAGAACTGTCTACTCCACCGGACATTGCTACTACTACTTTAGCTTGTTCTTTTGAAACTTTTAGATTTAACATCATTTAATATATATTAATTAATATTTACTTAATAATAATTTAAAATACTTATATTATTATATTTTATGTTTTTTTAGAATTTTCTAAACCTAAGAAAATAATTATTCATAAGTTATAAACTATACTAACTTTACAGATACAGTGTTAAAATTCAACAATTATAATAGAAAAAATATTATAGAAATTATTTTTTTTAAGATCTAATAGAAGTGCTCTGTTTAAGAGCATAATAAATAAGTGTTATATACAATGAATAATTAGCACTTATAAAGATTTTATAATATCATTATATGTTTCATTTATAGGAATATGGTGTAAATTATGATATAAACTTAAAAAAAATTCATCTTGCAGAATTAGGTACTAATAACAGTATTATGAAAAATTATTAATGCTATAAAAATGCAAAAATTTAGTAATGGTATAGATCTAGCTTTTGTTGAGAGTAATTCAAATCTGCAGTACATTGAGTATATTAACCAAGTTGTTAATTATCCAACAATTATTCTAGCAAATGAATTTTTTGATTCTCTGCCAATTAAGTATATATATAAAAGATATTAATCAATTCTCTAGACATACATAGTTGTTAAAAATAATAAATTTTATTTTACACATTAATAAAAAAATTAATTTCAAAGAAAACAAGTTTTTAAAATTGCATTATAAAGCTTCGAATGGAGGAATATTAGAAACCTCCCAAGTGCAACATCAAAATGAAAACAATAGTTAACTATTAGAAAAAAAATTGTTATGGATGCTTATAATAATTGATTATGAATAGGATAGTCTCTATTTCCTGAGAAACAGAACAATTATTAATATAACTAGTACTTATAAGCTACAAAAAACATCAATATTATTTATTGTTAGAAAATTTTAGATTTGCCGTAAATTTATAGGCTATTTGGACTTTTTGGGTTTAAAAAATCCTACTTTTAAAGGAACTTTATAAGTTTTTGATAGTGTGTGACAAAATTTTTATATGTATATAAATTAGGGATTCAATTAAAAGTAATATGTTAAAAAACAAAATGAACTCAGATCCTAATTTAGCTTCAAAGTTGACTTACATCGATTCGCATTATGGGAAAACTTTAGCAGTAACCTTTAAGCTATTATTTTACTTGGGTTTTTATAGACATCTTTTAACACTATTGTGTAAGAAAGAGATGAAGTGTAAGTAAAAACAGAAATATAGCTTAAAAGTGAAAAAGCTGTAGCAATAGACAAAATATATACTTTTGTATTTGCATTATTATTTTAAACTATTAACTATAATAATGCCTAATTTGCATTGCTACTGAAGAACAGTTATTAATTGGCCTGAGGTTACTGTCAACTGCTATTCTATTATCAAACACAAAGCAGTTACCTTGCCACAAATTTCGTATATTACTAGTATCTGCAAGATACTGCAATATTCCACCTTTTAGATGATAAACCTGAGAAAAACCTAAAGCTTTCAGATACGAAGTAGATTTAACACATCTTATACCTCCAGTACAATACATAGCAATTTTTTTTCCTTTTAGCTTTTCTTTATGTTGATGAACCCAATGAGGAAATTGTTTAAATGTATTGGTATTAGGAACAACAGCATTTTTAAAAGCCCCGATATTAGTTTCATAATCATTGCGAGTATCTATTACTATACAATCTGGCTGTGAAATAAAATCCCCCCAGTCGCTAGCCTGTATGTATTGCCCCATTAAAGACTGCACATCTATATTTCCAATACCCAAGGCTATAATTTCATTTTTTAATTTTACTTTTAATTTATCAAATGGATTATAGCTACAATAGTTTATTTTAATATTTAGATCAATATTCCCACCTAAGAAACTCTTGATTTTATTAACAACAATGTTAACATTATTTTCTGTCCCAGAAATGGAGCCGTTAATTCCTTCATTTGCAATAAGAATAGTACCTTTGATATATTTTTCCTTACATAGGAGTAATAGCCTTGGCAATAAAAGACCTGGATCTTCTATGTTGATAAAACAATAAAAACTTACTATAGAAAATTGTAGTTGAGTCACTTAATAATGATATTTTTGCTTGATTAAAATATAAAAAGCACATGCTATCACAAAAACTACTTTTTTGCTATTAAAAAATATCTTTCATAACCTTTGGAAGCAAAAAATAGACACTTTTTTTTAACTATAATTCTTCAATATTGCTTAAATACCATTGTGGACCTGGTACAGTAATATTCTTACTAAATCTCCACTCTTCTTTAAAATTGCTACCATCTATTTCTATTAATATCTTAATAAAAAAACTGTTACTAAGAGAACTGATGCTGGAAAGCTTAAAGTTAATATTGTTAATAGCAATATTAACATATTTGCTTGAGGTTTGATGAAATTGCTCAATAAATCTTTCATCTAGTAAGGAAGAAATTTTTTTTTGATCGGAATTTTTCACTGCTTCAATAATAATTTTTATTACATTTATAGCAGTATTATAAAATTTATTAATATCAAAGCTATGCACCTTGCTTTTTAGCTTTACTAATTCAGTAATTATATAATCAGTATTTTCATGAATTACTAAGTTATTTTGCTTTAAAAAATCTAGATCATGATTACATGATAAACGAGTAACAGATGAATACTTAGTAATATCAGTAGTATTAGTTACATCCTTAAGGCTACTAGGTTCTCCAAAGTATGACTTGAAACTCTTGTATTTATTCCTTTCATCTTCATTAGTACTACCAAGTATAGAAATTAATTTTCTGATTAATAATAAAGTTATACATAATAAAGTTATCAATTCAACTAAGTGAGTAAACATTCTATTTTGTTAATCATTTTTGAAATAAAAATCTAAAATATAAATATTCTAGCATAGCCTAAATTATATAGACTTCAGTATTTATACTCAAGACATATTTATCTCAAAGAAAATAAAATTTACTCTGCTACAGATACCATAGCAGGCCTTAGTAGACGATCTTTTAACTTATAACCAACCTGCATAACATTTGTTATTGCGCCTTTTTCATACTGAGCATCTTTAACTAACAAAAGAACATGATGAATATTAGAATCAAAATTGTCACCTATTTTAGGCTCAAATTTCTCAATACCATACTGGTTTAAAATTGATAATAATTTTTTTTGTGTCATTTCTATACCAGCAACAGCATTTTTAATTTTTTCATTTGCATGGTTATTACTATCATCTAATTGATGTTCCATAGTGCTTAAAGCAAGACCTAAATCATCTAAAACTGAAAGTATATTCTTAGCAAAGTTAAAGATAGAATATTCTTTAGCTTCTTGTAACTGGCGCTCATATCTTTTTATAATATTTTCATTTTCTGCAATTGCTCTTAGCAGATTATCATTGAGTTGGGATATTTCATTATCTTTTTTCTGAATTAAATCATCATTTAGAACTTCTGAAACTTCTTGCTTTAACGATTTATTATCATCTTGGTGAGAGCTTTCATTATTTTTATCGATATTATTTGTGTGACTGTCTTGCATAATATTTACTCCTAATAGCTATTAAATTTAATATACTACTGATTTTTATTCCCTTAGCTAAAAAACTTTATCTATAATATATTTCTTAGTTTGATCTTTTCAAGAAAAAATATATAGAAATCTAAGATGCGGTTATGTAGTAGAAAAGAAAGCGAGATGCGTCCTATTAGCATAGAACTTGGTGTTATGCTTAACAGTCAGGGATCATGCTTAACTAAGGTAGGTAATACTCATGTAATATGCAGTGCTACTGTTGAACAATCTTTACCTTTATTTCTTAGAAATAAAAAACAAGGTGGGTGGGTCACTGCAGAGTACAGTATGTTACCTGGCTCTTCATCACAACGAGTTAAAAGAGAAGGAGTCCAAGGAAAATCTGGTCGTACTCAGGAGATTCAAAGGTTAATCTCACGTTCTATGAGAGCAGCTGTAGATTTAAAGCTTCTAGGTGAAAGGCAAATCTTAATTGACTGCGATGTTATTAATGCAGATGGTGGTACACGTGCAGCATCAATAACTGGTGGATATGTTGCAATGTGTTTAGCAGTTAGTAAGTTAATGCAGGGAAAGAATTTTACAGAATATCCTATCTTATATCAAGTAGCAGCGATATCTTGTGGTATATCGAATGGTAAGGTTATTGTCGACTTGGATTACCAAGAAGACTGCTGTGCAGAAGTTGATGCTAATTTTGTCTTTAGACGCTCTGGAAAAACTGTAGAAATCGTTGAAATACAAATATCTGCAGAAAGAAAAGCTTTTATAGAAGAACAAGTAATACAGATGTTAAAACTTGCTCGGCAAGCAATTAATCATATATTTAATATTCAAAATGAATCACTGCTTAGTTTATGTAGGTAACAGCAAAAGTTATGTAATTAAGCACCATTTTTAGAGTTAGAAAGAATTAAGCATTAGTAATATGAAAAATATAAAATCTAGCATTTTGGATTTAAAATAAAAATTCTTATGCAACTAGTTATTGCAATCTTTTAAAGATATTCACTGTTTTTTCATGTGTTTAGATTAGTAGAAATTTGCTGCTTTTATAGATGATTTTTTCAAGTATTTTAAAGAAGGAGTAAAAAAATATATGTTATCATAAATCCTACACGTAAGTGCAAAACATCAGTTTTGGATTAGGAGGTATTAGAAGAGCACTTAGAGAGGTAAATAAAATATGTATTATTATCTTAATAAATATTGAGTTTAATATTAATCTTTTAGTTACTTGTTGCCTTAATAAGACTACTAAACCTTCTATTAGCACTAAATTCTATAACTCAAAATTAAGATGTCAAAGTTAAGTAAACTCTTTACCAAGATTATCTAATATAATATGCCTATATTCTCTATTCTCGCATTTTTATTGCTACAATTAGCTTAGCTAATTATAGACATTAATTCCTATTTCGTGACAACGCATGCTATAGATAATGAACTTTCTTATTCAGCTTCGATTTTTTCAATTTTCAAGCTCAGGACTAACCTAAGATAGTGGCTTTGGGAGCTAAACTTCTATTATTCTCATTTTTTGTAATTAACAAACAAGAAGATAGTAAAGTGTTTTTATTACTATAAATGCACTAATATTTTTAGCATAAGAATTGCGTAAAAATCCTGCAACAAAAATTATTGTTTTTCCTAGGATTGGTACAAGAGTTAACAATAATATTAGTCCCCAATACTCATTAAATCTTATAAATAATTTATTATATCTTACGATTAGGTCATGGGTTTGATAGTAAGAATATATTTTATAGCAGAACTTACCTAAAAAATAATTTACATTACTAACGCAAAATAAAGAAAATATAATAAACATTAATGCCAAGTATAATTGATAATTACCAAAATGCCTCATAGCGCTAAAAACATATTCAGACTCAATGCTAAAAATGAAATTAGAAAAGAAAATATTACTTATTAATAATAAGTATGTTTCAACTATATAATTCATTACAATAAAATAATCATATTTTTTTACATTATACACTTATACCTATAATAACAAAGCGATTATTATAGACCTCAGTTTTGGATTAAGAATTTAATTAATAGAAGGTTTAGTAGGATTAAAGCAATAAGCAACTAAATAATAACTCCAGCATTTCATATTGAAATGTATCTTAATTATTACAAATATATATTATTCAAGATCAAAATAACCTTTTAATACACTGAATACAGTTTCAATATACCAGATATCAACTTCAATCCTTAATTGCAAAGATTGAGAAGTAATTCTTGTTTTAAATAGCCTTATCATCAAATAACAAACCATTAAAGTAATATGCTTTATTAATCAGGAATTATGATCCATATCATCTCCTTTAGCTAGTTTACGGCCTTATATTTTGCCTTGTAAAAATTGATGCAGAGTCTATGCATATACCTAGTAGTATTATTAAGCAGTATAAAGATAAATTAAGATCAGATTTTTATAATTGTAAATGACTTATGTAAAAATATTTAAAGTTCTTATATAAGGAACTGACAATAAACAACACTATTGTTAGAATGCTTATTTCAGATATTCTAGTAGTCTTTCTAATTAATTAAAACTATCTTTTTAGATATTGCATAACCGCTAGAGGCCTTGCTAACACCTAGCAATCATTTAAAAAAACTATAACTCTTTCCCCTATTATTTATAGTAAAATAACGATAAAAGTTATTTTTTCAGTTTTAATGATAAGCATATTCAATTAACGCAAAAAAGAATTGTATTTCTATAGCAGCGCTTTCTAAGCTATCAGATCCATGAACTGTATTTTCATCTATGCTTTTTGCAATATCTCCTCTAATTGTTCCTTTTTTTGCATCAATAGGATTAGTAGCACCCATGATCTCTCTATATTTTTTAACAGCGTTTAGACCATACAGCACCTGGGCAATTATTATTCCGGATGTCATATTCTGAACTAAACTTTGATAATATGAACTATCCTTGTGCATAATATAAAAATTTTCTGCCTGTGTTGTAGTCAGTAAAAGGGTCTTTTGAGCGATAATTTTCAGTCCAGCATTTTCTATATAGCTGTTAACTTTTCCAGTTATATTTCTCTTAATTGCATCTGGCTTTAAGATTGAAAGCGTGTATTCTAAATTCATAAATTTTAATTAGTAAATGTTATTAATAAATACTAGCGTAAGTATTTTGTTTCTAGTAATCTATATCTAAAAATAGCAGTTTGAGAGCTATAATACAACTATTAACACTTCACTTACACATATTCACACTATAAACAGTAGTAAACAGATCCATCAAATTAATTCAACTTATGAAAATAACATATACAAAAACGTACTTAATTCTTATAGATTTAATCAACTTTTTTTTTGAACTCAGGTTTAAAATTAATTAAATAAGCAGAACATATAATTATTATGCTTCCTATTATTGTTAATATAGTTAATTGTTCTTTAAATACCACTACTCCTATCAGTGTAGCAAACAATATTCTAATATATTGGAATTGAACAATAAGTATGGGCGTAGAATATTTAATAGCAGTAGTATAACATAATTGTGCACTGACTCCTAATATAGCAATACTAAATAAAATTGCTATATCTTGTATAGTCAATAGTTCAAACACTGATAATCCATCAATATTTAATGTCAACGATAGAAAAGAAACAATTGATGTACCTAGGTAAGTATATAATACAATAGTAATGATAGAATCATGCTTAGATAAAATTTTGGTAATAATTGCACAGTTAGCTGCCAATATGTTAGCTAATAAAGCAGCAACTATAGCTAATTTTGAGGTAAAAAATATTGGCTCAGCTTCTAATGATATAGATGGTTTCATTATTATCAATGTAACTCCTAAATATCCTGTAAAGATTAATACCCATTTTAGAGGACTGATATCTTCCTTTAAAATTATTTTAGAAAAAATGGCAGTGAATAATGCTTCTGTCATACCAATAGAAGTAGCAAGTATTATAGGTAAGTTACGGTAGGCATAGTAATTAACCAACATTGCTCCAACTAGTAAAACAATCCTTAATAAATGAATATACAACTTATCTGTCCTTAATAATAATACTTTATGTTTTGCAAAGTAAGGTACAAATAGAATTAATCCACAGCAACTTTTAATAAATACTATAAGCAATGTTGAAACCTCAGAAGGTAGTTTTTTAGCTAACATCATAGAAATACTTAATAGTAAAGCTCCCAAAAGTGCTAAAATAATAGCTATTGTTTTCGCACTCGGTCTAATAGTAACAAACATTATTGACAATTAGAGAAATAAATGATAGCTATATAGTCTCATAACCATAGATTTTTATAGTAGATGGTAGCATAAATCTAAAAGATTTCAAAGAAGTTAATTCTATCTTAGGATGTATCTGTAATTAATGACTTTATTTTCTACCAATTGCATTTATTTTAAGTTTAGTATGTTATGTAGAATATTATTACTACAATTGATATTTTTAATTGCAACAATTAATTCAATTCAAGCAAGATGGAAGTGTTATAATGATAGTGATTTAGAAATAATACATTTTGATCAAAATATTATAGTTAATAGTGATGGCTCAAGTGAAGAAATAATTGAACAGCAAGTAAAAATTCTCAATGAGGCTGGCCGCAAAATTTTTACTAATTACATGCTAGAATATGATAGTGTAAATTCTCAGCTAGACTTAATAATTGCTAAAACTATTTTTGAGGGTAAGGAATACAATGTTGATCTTAAATCAGTTCATGATCTTCCACTAATTAGTGAAAAATATGGGTTTCATCACAAGAGACAAATTTTAATAAACTTTACTAAAGTAGAAGTTGGTACAGAAATACATTTGGTATATAAAAGAAAAAATCAAACAATTGCCCCAAACTATTATGACGATATATTTGAATTTGGTAATGGTGGATGGCATCAAAAAGGACATATTAAAATTAATTCTGCATTACCATTATATATTAAAATTAATGATCCATATAATGTATTAGAAGTCAAAACAAGTTCTAAAGATAAATTTCACTCTGCTGAAATAACTTTGGTTAAAGCATTAACTACAGAGTTAACAAATGAACCTGAAAATTCATTATTAAGCAATCAGCTAAAAACTTGGGTATCTATTTCATCTACTAACACCTGGGAAGATGTAGCAGGTAAATTTACTGATGATTATTATAAAATATTAAACCAAAAGCTACCTAAATTGTTTCAAGTCATTGCTAATAAAGCAAAAAAATATTCAAGCTATGAGGATCAAGTTAACTCTGTTACTTCAGATTTAAGTCATGTTATTCAATATCATGGAGATTATCGATCAATTAGATATGGTCGATTTGTGCCTTGGAATTTAGCGCAAATTGCAGAAGCTCAATTAGGTGACTGTAAAGATTTTTCTATTAGTGCTGCTGCAATTTTACAAAATATAGGCTATAAAGTACAGCCAGCTTTTGTTAATAGAGGAATACGCTCTTTTGAAACTAAATTATGGCTTCCGTGCGTAAGCCATTACAATCATGCTATACTCAGAGCTACTAGTGAAGATGGCAAGTTGCATTGGATTGATCCTACTAATTTTGTAAGCATGGCTGGTGGAACTTTTCCTGATATTGCTAATAGAATGTCGCTAGTACTGGATCCAGAAAATTCTAGTTATGCTCAAATACCAAATATTAATCCAGATCATTCACAACTTATATTAACAACATCAATATCAAGAACTGAAAAAAATTCTGCCTATTGGAAAACTAAATTAACTCTTCTAGGAGAGCAGGCATATTTAATAACTGGTGCAGAGCTGAAGAATTCGCAGCAAGAAGTAAAAGATTTGATTTTTAAATGGGCAAGTGGCACTTCTTTGGAAGAACAAGATAAAAAAAGAATCGTTTTGCCAGATTTAACTTCAAGAATAGTAAAAGATTTAACTTTTGAATGTGAGTATAACAAGCCTAACTCATTGTTTCAATCTAATCTTGGCTCAGTATTAATGCTATACCATACCTACTTATCGCATATTTCTGGTTCCGAACCAGATCAGATTGGGGACCTTTTTTTGGGTTTGCCACGCACTATTACTCATGTAATTGAAATAAAGGATGAAAAAATAGAAAACATTAATATTTTTAACTTTGAAATTGATACTCCATGGGTTTATATTCATAGATTTTGTCAGTGTCAAGGTAACGATATAAAAATTACAGTTAAAGTGATATTCCGCAAATCTTTAATATTAAATAAAGATCTAAAAAGCGATGTATATAAAAAGTTAAAAGATGCTATTAAACAAAATTTTGAATTAACAGCAATAGTTTTTAATGATTCTAAAAAACATGAAATACAGTCTAATTAAAGAGCTAGCTATTTAGGTAATGTTATGACACATAAAATCTTTAAATCTTTATTACCATTGATATTGTTAATAACATTTCTCAATTCTTCAAATGCAGAGTGGCAGAATTTTGATGATAGTGTAATAGAAATTAAGTCATGTAGTCTAGATATAGCAATTGATGCAAATGGATTCAGTGAATACTTAGTTTATATTCATGCTAAAATCCTTAAAGAGCAAGGTCGCATGTTTTTTGCTAGTTATCGTGTGCCATACCTATATAGAGAAAACATTGATTCAATAAAAATACTTAAAGCCAAAACAATCTTGAATGGCAAGGAATATATTGTGCCTGTTAATTTTATCGAGTATAAACCATTAGCTGCTATTAGCTTTGGCAGTGATATTTACAAGCAAGTATCAATAACTTTTCCTAAACTAGAAATCGGAGCAGAAATATTTCTAAAATATAAAGTTACTACAAAATCTCCGATTGAAGGTTTTTATAGTGGTCATTTTGGATTATATCCGTATGGATATCATAAAAAAATGCAAATAAATATTAATTCTAAATTGGCTTTAAATACTAAGATTAGTGATCCATATAACAAACTAAAAGTTATTTCTAGTGCTACTGCAAATACTGCAGTGAATAATAAAGATGCTATTAAAATAACTTTAATGAAGCCGTTAACTATAGAGCTAAAAAATGAACCACAAGAATCAATTTTAAATGACAAATACGCTACTTGGATTTCTGTATCAACCGTTAGCAAATGGGAAGAATTAGGAGATAAGTTAAGTAAAGATTATTTTAAAGTTATTAATCAACCATTACCAAAATTATTTGCTGTTATTGCTAAAGAAGCGAAGAGATATTCAAGTTACATAGAACAAATTAATTTTGTAACTTCAATGTTCAACGAAAAAATACAATATGCTCCAGGATGGTATTCAATTAATGGCAAGTTTGTTCCCAGAAACTTGATTAAAATTACAGATTCTGAAAAAGGAAATTGTAGAGACTTTGCTGTTAGTATAGCTGCAATATTAAAAAGTATAGGGTATAAAGTACAACCTGCCTTAATAAAAATAGGAAAAATTACTCCAGTATTGTACCTTCCTGATGTTAATGTGTTTAATTATGTTATACTTAAGATTATTGATAAAAATGGTAAAATATACTGGATTGATCCATGCAATAGTTTAAGCATGGCTAATGGTATTTTTCCTGATATTGCAGATAGAATGGCACTAGTATTGGATTCTGAAAGGTCAAGCTATGAACGTGTTCCCAGTATTGATCCAAATCATTCCCAAGTAATTCATGACCGTATTCTAGAAATTAAAGATAATGTAGCTAACTGGAAAGGGAGAACAAGTTATATAGGAGAAGAATCTGCCATTATGCTTCATTCTAAGCTACTTTATATGTCACAGCAACAATTAAAGGAATTATTTTTTAATTATATAAGTGGTACTTATTTGGAAGAGCATAATAAGAAAAGCCTGATCTTTCCAAGCTTAAATTTAAAGCTACCAAGAATAGTTAATGATGGTACTATCGGATATGAATATAATACTACTCACCAAATAAAAAAAACTAATTTAGGTTATGTTTTATTAAATCCAATATGGGATTATCCAGCTTTCAATAGCATAACTAGTGTTTCTCCAACTCAAATAGGAGATCTTTTTATAGGTAACCCTTGTACAAATTATAACCACCTTATAATCAAGAACTTAAAACTAAAAAATATTGACCGCTTTAACTATATAATTGATACTCCATGGATTTACGTTGAACGGTCATGCAAGTATCAAGGTAATGATACAGAAATTATCTCTAAAGTAATTGTACGGCAATTTTTAATACCAAGTAACGAATTAAAAAGCGAAACATATCGAAATCTGAAGAATGATATTGAACAATACTTTAGTAAAAGTGCACTAGTTTTAGTTGAATAAATACTGTGTATATATGATTTGTTAAAAATTATAGTAAAAAAATATATTAAAATTTAAAATTTTCTATGCATCTATTCTGCTTTGATTAGTTAAATATTATATGTCGTAACAATATACCAAATTTCTTACAGCTTAAAGTAAAAAAAAATTAATAAAATAAATTGACATTAAATGTACATTATAGTATAAATGCTTGAAGTTAAGTTTTAACCATTAGCGCAAATTATATGTTGCCTGCTTTTTGTTTAGGCAATATGCTTTGGTATTCTTACTTGATTTAATTAGTTTTAGCTTTATTGGCTAACATATAGGCTTAGTTTCCATCTTCAGACCTTCCTGTTACAAGCCATATGTTAGCCAGTAAAGCTAAAACCTCTATATAGATTAACCTTATGGCACTCATCTTAAAGTTTTATTTCTATATAGTATGGCATATTAATTACAATTAAACAACCCTCAAGTTAATAGTTTTGAAATTATCTATCATAATTTTAACTTATAAGAGTATATTGCAACGATATTGTGTAAATTATATAGTAAATAAAGCAGTGCTTATAAAAGCATGTAGTTACAAGATTTTACCCATATTAACCCCTAAAAAAAATAGCTAGGTATGATTTGTATTTTTAACATATTTTATTGCTATACTTCTCCATTCTTTAAAGCTTCAGTTTTAAGTTAAAAATTTAGAATTAACAGAATGCTTAATAGGCTAAAGCATTCTATATTTAACGGTATCTTATATGTTCAAGCTTAAAGGAACCTTCTCTAATTCTAAACTGAAGTTTTGCGTATTTATTAAATAATAACTTAGAATAAAAATTATTTGTGTCATTATAGTAAATATGTTTGAATTAGCTTTTTTAATTACAGATAGAAAACTAAATGAAACAAACATTGCTTATGAGACATGGAGATGCTCAGTATCATATTAAAGATTTTTCCAGACCACTTAGTAAACTAGGAAAACAAGCAGTAACAAAAGCAGCTTATTTTCTACATAAATTCAATATTGAAAAAGTATTGTGTTCTCCTAGTATTCGCACTTTGGAAACATTGAATATTATTAAGACGGCAATGTCAATTGAGATTAATAATACTATTATAGATAAGTTATATCAAAGTAATGCAGAAAATATTATCAATATTGTCCAACAGCAACCAGATGATATACAAACATTACTTATTATAGGGCATCAGCCATCCTTATGTGAGTTTTTAAATTTAACAGTAGCACAAAATGATATCAACCTCAAGCTACTTCCAGCTTGCATAGTAGCTATACAATATGTAACTACTTCTTGGGTTACCTTGTTAACAAGATCGGGAGTAGTATATGATATCTTTATTCCTAATCATTAAGTTTTAGTATTATGAATGTTAATCAATTACTAGCTTCTGATCCACATATATCATGTTGGGTATCAGCTTCCGCTGGTACAGGAAAAACTAAAGTCTTAACTGATCGAGTATTAAGGTTATTACTATCTGGAGCCAAACTACATAAAATATTATGCTTAACCTTTACTAATGCCACTGCTAATGAAATGCTGAATAGAATTGTTAATCAGCTAAAGAGCTGGGCATGCATGGATAATGCAACACTAGTTATTAGCATGCATAATGTGCTAGGTATAAATCCAACTGATAATCAAGTATTACGAGCTAGATCCTTGTGTCAGGAATATTTACAAGCAAAAGAAAATATTGCTATTCAGACTATTCATAGCTTTTGCCAGCATTTACTACAAAAATTTCCAGTAGAAGCTGGCATTAATGCAAATTTTAGTATTTTAGATGAGCTAAAGATCAAAGAAATAATTAATTTTATTCAGCAAAATTTAGTTCACAATAGTAGTGAACTACAAGCATCACTAAAATTTATTATTAATTCCAAGCATGAAAATAGTATAACACAACTAATTCATAGCATAATAGATAATCAGCAAAAGTTTTTATTATTATTAGAGAATTATTCAACTGCCGAAAGTTACAAAAATTTTCTTTTAAAATATTTTCATCTTAGTAATAAAGAGTCAGTTATTAAGCAGCTTTTTTCTAAATTTATTCAGTATCCTATCTCAAAGCATAACAACAACAGCAAGCTTATAACTAACTTGATTGAATATCAACAATTAGATTATTTATCATTTGTTCAGCAGCTTGATCAAATAATAGCTTTATTTTTAACAAATAATGGTCAAAGAAAACGTAATTTAATTAATCAAGATTTAAAAAAAACAGATTTAAGAGAATATCTTTCTTCATTACAAGAAGATATTTTGCAAGCACATGATATGCTTAATTCCATAAAAATAATAGACTCAACATATCATTTATATAATGTTGCTATAGTAGTGCTTGATTTATACCAACATTATAAATTATCTAATAACTGTCTTGATTATAATGATTTAATTCGTTATTCCAACAAATTATTAAGGGATAATTTAAATAAAGATTGGATATTATATAAACTTAATCAGTCTATTGATCATATTTTAGTTGATGAAGCACAGGATAACAGTTTGGAGCAATGGAATATTATTCTTACTTTACTGAGTGATTCACTCGCTGGAGGAGAAAAGAATAATCACTCAACCTTTTTTGCGGTAGGAGATAATAAGCAGGCAATTTATAGTTTCCAGGGAGCCGATGTTAATATATTTAATACTCTTAACAAAGAGCTAAAAAGTAGTTTCATTGCTGCTAAAAAAATATTTAAATCTGTAAGTTTAGACATATCTTATCGTTCTACTCAAGAAGTATTAGATATTGTTTATAAAGTATTTTCAGATCTAAGCTTAGAAAGTCCTGAATTATTTAATAGTAGTGATTTAGTAAAATTGAAATGTGCTAGAGAAGCAAATTATGGCTCTGTACAGTTATGGGATATAGAAACTACTAAAACTAAGTCACAAAATGCTAAAGAAGTTTTTTGGCCAATAGCTTTTACAGATAAAAGTAATGAAATTTCTAGCGATAGTTCTTGTTTGCTAGCTAAGAAAATTGCCCATTATATCAATCTTCAAATTTCATCTCAAAGAATTTTATCTTCTACTAAGCAACCAATACAATACTCAGATTTTCTTATTTTGGTAAGGCGTAGGAATAAATTTGTAAAACAGTTAGTTGTTGAGCTTAGAAAGCTTAATCTAAAAGTTTCTGGTATCGACAGAGTATCATTGAAAGATCATTTATCTATAATCGATTTAGTAGCTCTTGCTAAGTTTGTAATTACTCCAAGTGATGACTTAAATTTAGCTTGTTTACTTAAATCTTCATTTATTGGTTGCTCTGAAGAAGATATCTATTTTTTATGCAAGAACAAGGAACTAAAAGATAGTATATGGCAATTTTTAGCTGTAGTTCAAAAAGATAATTTATATTATCAAAATATAGTCAATAAACTACTAAAATTCATTGAGTTATACTGTACTACTACTCCTGATTATTTTTTTCATTTAGTAATAGAAGTATTAAATTATCGGCAAGTGTTAATTAATGCTAATATTGAAGATGGAAATGACATTATTGACGAATTTCTAAAAACAGTAGAGTATTTTTTTGCATCTTTTTCTCCCAGTTTAAGAGAATTTATTATTTGGTTTGAGAGTCATGATTTTGAAATAAAAAGAGATGTTGATACTCAAGATTGTATAAATATCATGACTATTCATGCTGCCAAAGGTCTGCAAGCCCCGATAGTAATTCTGCCAGATACTACCACATTACCTATTAGCCCCTCTGGTATATTATGGGATAATAATGGTAATATGTTATGGCCAACGCAATCTCAGTATTACAATGATTATTTCAAAAAACAGATAGAGATTTTAAAAAGTGCTGATTATCAAGAGTATTTAAGGCTGCTTTATGTTGCAATGACAAGAGCTGAAGATGAATTAATTATTTGTGGTTATAGCATAACTGCAACTTTGTCGCAAGGATGCTGGTATAATATTATCCAAAAATCGATATCTAAAATTTTTGGAATTAGTAGAAGAGAATGTAATTTAGGCTTTACATACATTAATAAAGTGGTATACAATAGAGCAGAGATTTCTTCAGAATTGGCAGTAAATTTAGAACAAGAAGGCAGTCATTTTAAATATGGCAATTCTTTAAAAGAGAAATCTTATATTAAAATTGGTCAAGGTAAGAATGACTGCTCAACTTTATTAAATTTGATTTTTGATTTTAAGTTTGAGCTAAATAGAGTATTAGAATTAAAGTTTTTAAATGTTAATTTAATATCATTAAGTAAATTTAGTCCACTAGATGGAGAATATGGAATTAATTATGGAGTTATTTGTCACAAAATTTTAGAGGAAGTAGTAAAAAATAGAACTGCAAAGTTCTTAGTTAATAATCATTATTTTAAATTATTAACAATTAAGCAAAAAAACAAAGTAGAGAAAACTTTAAATGCTCTATTTGCAAGCCAAGAATTTAATTATTTATTAAATAGCTATGAATTAAAGAGTGAAGTAAATTTAGGGCTTATACAATTAAGCAATAACTCTAGCATTGAAAATAACCATGATATGTTTCATATTGATAATGCAAAAGTTTTTGTTTTTAAAAGAATTGATCTCTTAGTAATTAAGAATAATCATGTTATTATTATTGATTATAAAACTGATTTTTCAGTTCCTAAAACACAATTTAAAGTTCAAGCTTCATATTTGAAGCAATTACGATCTTATTATGATATAGTAAAACTGATTTATCCTGCACATAAAGTAAGTGCAAAAATTTTGTGGCTTGAAAATATATATTTCATGAATATAAATTTATAGGCATATACTGTTATAGTAAGTTTTAAAATCACCATGTATAGTTTGTACTATACAAACCACTAACTTAAATATTAAGTTTAAGCATAGTTTTATATATTTTTAACTAAAAATTGTCTTAATTTTTTTTATGATGTTATGGAAAAAAGTAATATTAGGTCTCATATTAGGAATAATTACTGGAGTCTTATTTCCTGAATATGTTAATCATATCAAACCAATAGGTGACATATTTTTGCGCTTAATAAAAATGGTTATTGCTCCATTAATATTTTTTTCATTAGTATCTGGTATTATTAGTGTAAACGATTCAAATTCTTTGGGAAGACTTGGTATTAAAGCTACTATTGCATTTTTTTCAACAACTTTATTTGCTGTGTTATTTGGTATTGGAATGGCAATTATTTTGAAGCCTGGTATAGGATTAACTATTGATTTTCCAGTAAAAACTACTAATTTAGGGGAAACAAAATTTGATATAGTTAACTTTTTAATAAATATTATACCTGATAGTGCTTTAGGAGCTGTCGTCTATGGCAACATACTACAAGTTGTTTTTTTAGCGATATTTACTGGTATAACTATTAATAAAATGTCTAATTCATATTCACTACGTGAATTATTTGGTATTATTTCTAAGATGATTATGAAAATGATTTCATTAATCATCTTATTCGCTCCTTATGGAGCATTTGCACTAACTGCTTGGGTTGTTGGAACGCATGGTATTGGTATACTATTTGGAGTATCAAAGCTAATATTTGCAATAGTGTTAGCAATGATTATGCAATACTTAATTTTTGGTGTGTTAATTATGGTATGTTGTCGCATTTCTCCACTTCCATTTTATCGAAAAAGTATAGAATATCAAATTTTAGCTTTATCTACTAGTAGTAGCAAGGCTAGTTTAGTAACAACTATGGATGTTTGCAAGAATAAACTAGGAGTATCTAGTGCTACTACTAATTTTATTTTACCATTAGGAGCTTCTATTAACATGGATGGTTTTGCTATTAATTTAGCTTTAACTACAATTTTTTTTGCTCAAGTATTTGGAGTAACTTTACAGTTACATGATTATTTCGTCATAATATTAATGGTAACAATAGGAACTATTGGCGGAGCAGGAATACCTGGAGCTTCTTTAATTATGTTGCCTATTGTTCTTTCGGCTGTTAATTTACCTGTAGAAGGAGTAGCAATTTTAGTTGGCTTGATAGAATACTTGATATGCTTAGAACAGTAATAAATATTACAGGAGATGCTACCATTACACTGATCATTGATCAGTCTGAAGGAACTTTTGATGAAGAAACATATTATTCTTAATAAAGTATTAATCCATTATACAGTGCTAATGGTTGTTGGCATGTTCTATCTATGATAAAAATCCCTATCTGTATAATATGGAAATCGCAAAATATACAAAAATTATTGCATATACTTTCTACTCCAGTAAGATCTGCAAGAGTTATAGGGGGGGCAATACGAAACATTATGTTAGGCCAACCAGTTAATGATATTGATATTACAACACAATTACTTCCAGAGGAAGTAATGAGTTTATTAAAATTAAATAATATAAGATGTTATGCAACTGGTATCAAATTTGGGACTGTAACAGCTATAATAGATGAGGAAAAATTTGAGATTACAACTTTAAGACAAGATATACAGTGTTATGGCCGGCATGCCAAAGTACAGTTTTCGAATGATTATTTTGAGGATGCTAAAAGGCGTGATTTTACTATTAATGCTCTAAGTTATTCACTTGAGAAAAATTTATTATATGACTACTTTAATGGATTGCAGGATTTAAAAGATAGAAAAGTGTTATTTATTGGAGATTCCAATATTCGCATTCAAGAAGATGTTTTAAGAATTTTAAGATTTTTTAGATTTTCTTCATATTATGCTAGATCTATAGACCAAGAAGGATATCAATCATGTGCTAAAAACGCTAAAAGTTTAACTATATTATCTAAGGAAAGGATTATTCAAGAGCTAAATAAAATTATTGTTTCCCCTAATGCCTACAGGACTTTAGTAAAAATGGTAGAAATTAATATTACACATTACATAGGTCTTAAATTAAAGCTAAATCTAGAAATTTTTAAGAACATAATAATAATTGCTCAAAATAAATACATTTTACTAAATCATGCAATGCTTTACTCAGCACTACTAAGCGGTAATGTTATACAAGATCTCAAAGCTGTCCTTTTCAATTTACGTTTTAGTAAAGCGATGATTAAAAAAATAGTTATGCTGTGCACTTTTTTATCTGAGTGTCAAAGTAAAAATGCTATCTTCTTAATAAGAAAATATTGGGCATATGGAACAGACAATATTAATGATTATATTGATTTAGCTTTATTATTGGAATGTCTTTCTGAGAAAGAAGCAAATATAGTCAAGCAGCAAGTTTGTAAATCAAGATCTAAATTGCCAGTTAATGGCTATGATCTTAAGGAACTTGGTCTTACAAAGCAAGATATTCAGAAAACATTGTTACATCTTAATGATGCCTGGATAAGCAGTAATTTTACGCTTAACAAGCAAGAGTTAATTAATTTATTAAAGTCATGGTTTTGAGATTTAAATTATTTAAGATAATTATATTAGCCTTTTTAGTATATAATTATAGTGGTATTATATTGGCTCAACAAAAACTTCATATTGTTACTTCTAGTACTCCAATTGCTGCGATTGTAAAAGCCATAGTTCAAGATTTAGCAGAAGTAGAAAGTTTAGAATTTGGACAAAATAGTTGTTCTCATGGCTATCAGTTTAAGCCAAGCGATATTTATAAAATTCAATCTGCAGATCTAATAATATATATAGATGATAGATTTGAGCATTACATGACTAAGCTATCTACCTTTTGTCAGTCTCAAGTGATTAAATTATCAGGAATTGAAGGAATAAGCTTGATCAATAATGGTATAAGAAACAATTGGCATATTTGGTATGATATTGATAATATTAAATTAATATCATTAGAACTTTATAAAATTCTTACAAATAAATTAGATCATTATTTAAAGCAAGATCTTTTTAAAAGCTATCAAGAATTTATTGTACAGTTAAATGTAATTCAGGAGAAAAAAAATGATCTCTTTAAAAATTTTTTTAGGGATATTATAGTATTAGATAGTGCTATTGAATATTTTTTTAATTGCAATAAAGCAAAGGTTATAAAGGTGCCTATTAACTGCCATAGAGGGATTATTTTAAGTACTATACAAAAAATTAGATCTTTATCTAAAAAAAAGTCTTTATGTGTAATATTAGGGCAACAAGAAAATATTAAAAATCTAAATGCATTATTTAATGATAAAATTAAAGTTATTAGATTAGATAGAGAAGCATGGAATAAAAATATTGATAGTAAACTACTTTTATCTAACTTAAATACAGTTATTGTTCAATTGCATGATTGTTTATAAAAGTTTACAGATTAAATTTACTTAAGGTAATAAATATCAAGTGATATATACTTGACTTTCAGGATTTGATAATAATATATTAACTTGGGTGAAATTTTTTATTATGGCGAATATAGCTCAGTTGGTTAGAGCATCAGATTGTGGATCTGAGGGTCGCCGGTTCGAGGCCGGTTATTCGCCCCATGTTATTATTTCCTAAGTAATAGCAAAAGATGTTATTATTAATGCACTTCTTAATAAGTTATTGTTATTTTTAAATAGATAATTTAATATAAAATAGCTGGTTTGTAGTATATTTAATACTAGTTTTATTTTAAGATATATTAATGATATCTTGAGTGTTTAATTAAGCAAGCATAGCATGTGGCTGAGTAAATTGTTGTAGAAAAATCATGTTAATAGCAAAATGCTTTAGTTTATCATTAATAATATGAACTATTTATATAATTAGTAAGATGTTTAGTTATATTGATACAATGTAATTTTAATTATTATAAGGAAATTTATGAATACAAATAATCAACCAAGAAAAAGTCTAAATAAAGGCGAGTTTATAAACTTTATACATTCTAAGAGAAATAAAATTATTGATGATAAAATTGTTAAGACTGATATAGACAAAGTCACTAAAGCTGATTTAGAACGAGCTCTAAATTTAGTATTGCGTAGTGTTGAAGAAGCTATTAAAAGTGGCTTTGATATAAATATTGTTGGCTTTGGAAGCTTTTGTGTGAGATTTAGAGCAGCAAGAGATGGGCATAACCCTAAAACTGGTGCTAAAATCAATATTGCTGCACGTAAGCAGGTAGTCTTTAAGGTTGGTAAATTATTAAAAGATGCATGTAATTAAAAGATATATTCAGTTTATCATTTAAAAAGTAATAGCATATATAATTGTAAAACAATATATATGCTATTACTTTTTTAGTAATTTTTATATCTTAAATATGGTAATTCCTGTAGGCACTGATAAATAAGAAAATTTATGAATAAAATTTTATCTTTTTTTTTAGCTATAATAATTATATGTAATAGCTTTACTATTTTGGCAGTTACTAAAATAGTAGCTGTTGTTGATGGAGCTCCAATTACATCATATCAGTTAGAAAATTTTAAGAAAGTAATCAAATTTTTGCATACAAGCCAATCTCTTACTTCTATTAGTGATACTGAACTTACAACTCTAGCTCTAGAAGCTTTAATTGATAAAATTATATTCCTAAATGAAGCAAGGAAGCATGGTATTAACGCTTCTATAGATGAAATTAATCAATTTATAGCTATGGAAGAAAAAGCTGCTAATTTACCTGATCAATATTTTAAGTATGCAATAAAAGAAGCTGGAGTTAGTTATGATGACTTTTTATTATTCTATGAAGTACGAGTAATAATATCAAAAATTAATAGAATGCTAGCTAAATCTAGTAATCATGATATAGTTGATTTATTACTTGTATCTACTAAGCCTACTGAAGTTAAATTTTTAGTTGCTAGCAGCATTAGTTCTTTAGATAATTACAAAAGGATGCTGACATTACAGTCGAAGATTAATTGTAATGTTGATACAAAAGAATATTCTGATTTTGCTGAAGTAAAATACGTGATTAAGGATTTAAAAGATATGAATATTTATGATCGAACAATTTTAGAAAGCTTGCAGGAAAATAGCAGTAGTAGCATTATTAAAACATCTAATAATCTTAGATTTTTTCATTTATGTAGTAGAAAAGTAAAAGATATAACTCAGCATGAACATGACGATTTAATAAGTAAAGTTTTTTTAAATCAGGTGCATATGGAATTTAATAAATTTCGTAATAAGTTACGCGAACGAGCTTATATAAAGGTCTTCATTTAGATTTTTTAATTTGTAACATTTAACTTTTTAAAGAAAAAAACATACCATATAATAAAGAAATAAAAGGTAAAATTTCCTTAACTTATAAACTTTATGAAGCCTATATTAAAGTTTATTAGTATTTTTAGTCAATATTTCATTATTAGTTAGGCTATATAAGCATCATTAATTGACCTAAAAGTTATAAAAACAAAATTTAAAGGATTAATTCTTAACAATCAATACTTATAATTGACGAACTGTATATAATCTAAGGTTTGTTTTCAAACTAAATTAGGTGTTACAAAATAATTACAAAAATACTTACTATTAAAAAAAGTCATAATATTTAGGTCAACATTTAATATTGATAAGTTGACTATTTTTTCTAAAATATAAATGGAATTTAGTATACCAATAATATTTTTAAAATTCGCAATAGAGAGTTAAGAAAAAATCGAGATTTCAATATATATATGGACTAATACTATTTAGGGTCATATTGACAAAGCAAGATATTTTATTTAGAAAAATGCTTTAGAAGAGTTTCAATAAGAATAAAGATAGCGGTATTTCTGGATTTATTTATCGATATACTATATACTGTAGAATGCAAGAAGATTAAGTAATAGATCCAAGAAGATGTAAACAAACACAATATATAGAAGCAAAAGGATTCTATTGTATCTATATGGAATACCACAAAATTTGATCTTTTCAACGCTATGCTGCCATTAGCATTTTAAAAAATTCTCGAAAGTAGATACATGATCATTAGCTTCGGTTATTTGTTCTTTTTTGAATTATACTAATATTTCTTATCAGCAATGGTTTTTAGCACTACAAAAAACTATTTAAGCGAAGCATTAGTTTAATTTATTTTTTAATAAGTACATGATATTGCTCAAATATTCGTTTTGGAATGTTTTTATCTTTTGCTTCTTAAGTAGTTTGTTATTAAAGTCATTAGCAGAAGTACCACTCTTATCTATCACTATTTTTAGCCTTATTCTTAATAAAGGTTTTCTGAAAAAAACCTACCTTAACAGCTGCAGCATCTCTATACTTTCTTAGTAAGAATTCAATAGTATTGCCACAAAAGTTAATTTCTTTATATAGATAGATTATTTCCATTAACTATAGTCTCATCTATTCTCTCGCTATTTCCAACCGCTTTCTTATGTTTCTTAACCCCTTAATCTACCAAAGGAGAAAACTTATTAACTATCTTTGAAAAAAAAGAGTCGCAAAGATCTCTAATATTTTTTTTAAGTTTGCAAATGCAAGATATACTACTCAGTATGAAATGCTCCATATACTATCTTTTTTAGTTGCTTACTGCCATACTTAAAAAGCTTATTAAACCTTAATTCAGAACTTTATTTGTGCTATTAATTTTAGTATTAACCATATCAATATCTGACTTAGATGAAACTAGTTGATATCTTGGTAACATTAACTTACTATTGTCTATATTTCTACTCTTTTTAGTTTCAATTCCTAATTGCTGAATTGTTTTAGCTTTTGACAGGAAATTACTATTAAATGATGCTGCAAATTGATCGTAGCTATTTACTATACTTTGAATGTTATTACCTAATTTATGGGCATGTTCTGTTAATAAAGTAATAGATAATATTACTTTTTCTACTTCGTTTAATATTAATTTCTGGTTTTCATATCTCATTTGTTCTTTTATTTGAAACTTAGCAAAAGATAACATGTTCATTAAGCCGGAAGGCCCAACTGGGAAAATGTTAAGCTCCCATGATCTATGAATAAATTCCCTATCTATATTTGATAAATTTTCTATTGCGGTTTCAGTAGGTAAAAACATTAAAGTAATAATATTATTAAAATTATGCGCTTCAAATTGATAAGAATCAACTATAGCTTTAGCATATTCTTTAGATGATAGATTTTTAAGGTGAAGATTTATACTTTTTTTTAATCTATCTGCTTTAGCTGTATCAACAGCACTATCAGTAGTATGAGGCATATCTATTAAAAATTTTGAAGCTTTAGCATCAATAATCATCAAATTATTACCTGGTAAAAAAATCAATGCATCAGGACGTAAGCGTCCATTATCTTCATTACTGGTTAGATTACATTGCATAATAAAATCATACTTAGCTCTTAAACCTGATGCTTTTAAAATATTTTCCAAAGTAATTTCTGCTAACATTCCTACACCAGATGGAGATAATAGTGAGCTCTTAATAACTTCTACAATCTTAGTTGACTCATCAACTTTATTATTAAGTACTGCAATAATTTCTAATAATTTTTGAAATTCTTGTTGAAACTTTAAGTTAATATTGTAAATATTATTTTCAGATAATCTTCTTGACTGCTCTGTTTCTTGCTTATGTAAAGCAATTAATTGCTTAGACAAGTCATTACCTAAATCTAGTAAAGAAGCTTTAGCAAGTTGCAAAGCTTCTTCATTCATTTTTTCTTTTTTATTATTATCTAACTTAATAAACTCAATTCTAGTTTTTAATTCCTGTATTTCTTGTATAGAACTTAATTTATCAAGTTCTAGTTGTTCTGCGTGCTGTAAAAGTTTATTATAATTTTCTTCAATAAAAGTTAGTTTTAATTTTAGTTTAGTAATTTTGTAAAGCAAAATCCAAATTGTACCTACCAATATAACAAATGTACTAGCTACTACACTCCAAAAAACAAAAATTTCCATTCAAATCAAATAATTTTATTTAAGTTAAGCTATTTATTACAAAATTCAGTATATTTTAGGATACTTTCTTACAAAAGAATTCTACTTAACTGAACATATTGCTCAGGAGTTAACTGTTCAGGTCTTTGATGTAATATTGTATTAAATACTTCATTAGTAATATTTTTTGATGTTAATAAAGTACCTAAACAATTTTTTAGTTTTTTTCTTCTAGAATTAAATGCTAACTTAGTAATATTTTGTACATTCTCTATAGTATGTTTATCTAATTGCTGCTTTTTAGGTACCATTAGAAGGACACTCGAATCTATTTTGGGTGGAGGATTAAAAACCTTAGAAGATACTTTAAAACACTTTCGTACATCAGAAACAAGTTGTGAAAGAACTGTAAGCCGACCATATTTTTTTTTAGAGTGGGAAGATATTATACGTTCTACTACTTCATCTTGAAGCATAACTATTATATATTCAATTAGTGATATTTGATGTAACCATCGTACAATAAGTTTAGTTCCAATATTATAAGGCAAATTTGAGATAATAATTATATGATTTGCCTTGATACTAGACAAGTCAAAATGTAAAGCATCGCCATAAATAATCTCAAGTTTAGAAGAAGATAAAACAGGTATTTCATGCAATAATTTAATAAAACTAATATCTTTTTCAATAGCAATTAATTTCTTAGGATTACAGGCTAAAATAGCTCTAGTTAATCCACCTGGTCCTGGCCCTACTTCCAATACAACTTTCCCTGTAATTGTACTAGGGGCAACGCTAATGATCTTATTGCATATATTAAGATCAAGAAGAAAATGCTGCCCAAAAGACTTATTAGCAGTAATTTTATGAATCTTCATATGCTGTGATACTGTAGGCAATTTAATCATAACCTAATTAACAGAAACTGAAATATAATTACATAAAAAAAGTACTAAATCTTTTTAGTGCTTCACAGTTTAGATCAATATAACTAATTTTGCGAGTAAAAAATTAACAATAGATGTGACATGTATCTTGAAAGAGCAAGAAAAATACTTGCAAGGATGCTTTCAAAGGAGTTAGCTTACTTTTGAAGGTAGAAAGAGGTGACTCTGTAAATGCGACTAGATATTAAATCTGTGGTTCTGATAAGAGCCCTCTTTCACAAGGCTAAAGCTGAACAGTATCTGAAGTCTGACTTATTCTGTATAAATATGGTTAGCTAAAGTCTTGGTTCCCTTTTTAAAACTTATCTTCCAAGGAGCAATATAATGTCTAAACCAATTTTAGGAATTGATGTATCCAAATTAGATTTAACTATTTCCTTACTCATTGATAAAAATTATCATCACACTAAAGTAAATAATAATCAACAAGGTTTTAAAGAGCTAGTTAAATGGTTAAAAAAACATAAAATTACTCAGGTAGCTGCATGCATGGAGGCAACTGGTAAGTACGGTAAGTCATTTGCTAATTTTTTGTACAGCAATAACCATAAAGTGAGTATAGTAAACCCTGCTTGTATTAACACCTTTGCAAAAAGCAAATTATCATGTCATAAGACTGATAAGGTAGATAGCATGATTATTGCTGAATATCAAGTAAGAATGATTTACATCAATAATTCCTCGGAATAAGGTGCTGAAGAACTAAAGAGCTATATCCTGTTTGCAAAATTTCAAAGGACAATATGAAGGTACAGAATTATCTTGAAACAAAAAAGACTTATATAAATCAGTATGTGCTAGCTACAATAAACTTGCTAGCCATATTATAAAAGAAATTAAAAATATTGAACTTAATATAGATAAATTACTTGCTAAGAATATTGAATTCAAGCATAAAGTAGATAACATGCAAACTATCCCAGGAATTGGTCGAATTACTGCTGTTGCTATACTTGCAGAATCCCCTGATATAGAATCCTTCAGTAATGCTAGGCAGCTTGCTGCATATGCAGGGCTTACACCTAAAATAAAACTTCCGGTACCTCCTAAAGGGAAAAAGCACTATATCTAAAATAGGTTCTGTAACCTACGAAGGCTCTATATTTTCCAGCTATTGTTGCTAAAAATCATAACCCTATATTTAAGCAGTTTATTCAAAAGCTATCTAGTAAGGGTAAACCCACTAAAGTTATTATTGTTGCTATTATGCGTAAATTATTACATATTGTCTTTGGTGTAATTAAAAATAATTCTATCTTTAATCCTAATTTTATCCTTGACTCCTAAGACAGTATCAGAA
>NZ_LANP01000007.1 GCF_000964595.1 Orientia chuto str. Dubai
TAGCTTTAACAGCTAAACCACCAATTTCTATAAGATGTCTAGTGCGCATTCTACGCTCTTTATCTTTTAGATTAAGTTCTTCCATTATAATTTTAGCTTTTTTTTGCTGAAGACTATGCTACATAAGATTCATAAAAAAATTAACAGGCAAGAATATATCAAAATACAGTAAAGAAAATCATACCGAACCTACAAAACCAACATCAAATAAATACAGTAAAAAACAAAAATCCCAATTAGAAGCTTCATTATAAAATAAGCTTATACGCAATAAAATTTTTAAAAACTTATATTATAATGTTAAAAATTTATGCATGCAGACTTATTTCAGAGGATTCGTGAGAGACTATTCCGAGGGTTCATGATCCTGATATAATATTGTCCCCTTGAAGAGATAGTTCCATATCAGAAGGATTGTCATTGTTTGCATTTTCTTCCTTAATATTTTCATAGAAAATATTAAAACGCTTAAGTTCATCATTAGGCAACATTTTCAATACTTCTGGAGATTTATTTAACATTATGTCTCTAATAGTTTGTGTAAGTGTAATATTATTATTTTCAATCGCAATATGATTAGCTTCAATAAGATCATCTACTAAAATATCATCCTGCAATGCTTTCTTTATCTTTGTATTGTCTAGCGCATCTGTCATACTTATAATGTCTAAAATATGCGGATAGTTATGTTCTTTGATAGCATTTTCCAATGCTTTAGTATGCATACTAGTTAGTTTACCTAGCAATCTATTATATGTTGCATTGGGGCCGTAAGTGCTATAATATTGCACTGTAGCACTGTGGACAAAATAAAAACTGTCTCTAAATTGCTCGAAATCATTTATATCTATATTAGATACTAATGAATTTATATTAGCTCCATTGTGTATAATCTTAAAAATATATTCAAAATTTAGATTGTTAGTAGCTATAAGTAATTTTGCATTTTTTATAATTTGAGAATCTTCATTTTTAATGGCAAAAATAAAAACATAATCAATATACATTGCTAAATCATCATCACCATAACTAATATTACTAAGAGCTTTAATAGCATTATCAAGAATTTTACATTCATCATTAGATAGTTTGGATACTTTTTGTAATTTATTTAAAACTGCTGCTGAGGCAAATTTTGCAAGGGAAATGTTATCATTTTCACGAGCAATTTTAATAAGTTCATTGAGATCATCAATTAAAATATCCTTTCCAAACATATCTCTTATATGTGCCGTTACTTCATTACTACATGTGTATGATGATATGCTTTCAATATCGCAAATATGCTGGTAGTTACGTTCTTTAATAGCTTTTTCTAATAATTCAGTATGTATTTTTGTAAGTTTAGCAGCTAATAAACTATCGATCTGGGGTAAACCACACCTAATGCCATATTGTACTGTATAATGGACAGCTAAGGAAAGTTGATCTATATACTGTTCAAAGTTATTTTTATCTATATTAGATACTAACAAATCTATATTATCTTGTATACTTTTACAAATATATTCAAAATCTAGATTTCTAATATCTAGTTCTGATTCTTCATTTAACATAACTTTTTACTTTATATCTTAAGTTTATGGATTTTAGAATTAATGAAAAGTTTAGTATGATTAAGATAATAATAAACCAATGCAGATAATATAGAAAAATTTTTTAACTAAAGGCAATAGCTTATTTTGCATGTTTTTTTATACTAATCACCAACTTTAACACCTCAATTATAAAGATAAAAAAAAAATTATAAAGTAAAAAAAAGTATTATTTTAAACCTCATTTTGGATTAGGAATTTAGAATTAATAGAATGTTTAATAGCCTTATCAAGGTAATAAGCTATGAATGAAAGATATATATAAATAAAAAGCATTCATATTAACTGTTCTTATTGTATATTTGAGATCAAAAGAACATTTTAATATAGTGTGTTAATAATTGAACGTTTATAAGTAAAAAATTTTTCAATTTAAGAGTAAGAGTTTATTCTTAATATTTTGTTTTATACCAGTTGTCCACTCCAATCATTTATTATAAATGTCAGAAAACAATTCTTATTTTAAATAGCTTTTATCACTAAATAACAAACCAGTAATATAATTGATTAATTTAGAAACATTGGTCCTATCATCTACATTTTCTTTAGTTAGTTTAAGGCCTTGGATTTTATATTGTTCATTAATTAATAAATGTAATTTTATCCCAAAAAAACAACCTTTATTAGTTTTGATAAAATTTGATAAAAACTGTAAGATCACCAAATACTTTTATAAATCTTAATCAAAACTGAGGTTATTAGATAAACTATTAATTCATTGATTACTACTTTTAGTAAAATATATATAAAGCTGTTATATTTTTTTATGGAATTCTCTTATTTTTTGTTTTCTTACTGTATACTATAATGCATTAAAATTTTTTATACGATCTTCAATTTCATGTCTAAAGTGCCTAATTAAACCTTGAATAGGCCAAGCTGCCGCATCTCCTAATGCACATATAGTATTTCCTTCTATTTGTTTGGTAACTTCTAGTAACATATCTATATCATCTATTGTAGCGTTTCCTTTTACTAATCTCATCATAATTCGCCACATCCAGCCAGTTCCTTCTCGACACGGTGTGCATTGTCCACATGACTCATGCATATAGAACTTACTTAGTCTAGCAATAGCATAAATTATATCAGTGTTATTATTCATTACTATAATACCACCAGTGCCTAATCCTGATCCTGCTAATTTCAAACTATCAAAGTCCATTTCAACTGTATCACAAATATTCTTGGGAATCATTGGCACAGAAGATCCACCTGGAATAACAGCTTTAAGATTATTCCATCCACCTTGTACTCCACCAGCATATTTTTCTATTAGATATTTAAGTGGAATTCCCATTTCTTCCTCAATATTGCATGGATTATTTACATGTCCTGAAATGCTAAAAATTTTAGTCCCAGTATTATTTGGTTTACCAAGACTAGCAAACCATTGAGCACCTCTTCTAAGTATTGTTGAAACTACAGCTATAGATTCCACATTATTAATAGTAGTAGGACATCCATATAATCCAGTATTAGCAGGAAATGGAGGTTTTAAACGTGGCATTCCTTTTTTCCCTTCTAAGCTTTCAAGTAAAGCTGTTTCTTCTCCGCAAATGTAAGCTCCAGCTCCTCTATGTAAGTAAAGATTGAAGTTAAAGCTTGTACCACATGAATTTGAACCTATAAATCCAGCATTATAAGCTTCTTGAATTGCGTTTTGTAATATTAAAGCTTCATTATAATATTCACCACGTATATATATATAACATGTTTGAGCTCCAATAGCATATGCTGCAAGCAGGCAGCCTTCAATTAGTTTATGAGGCTCATACCGAATTATATCTCTATCTTTACAGGTTCCTGGTTCTGACTCATCGGCGTTAACAACTAAATAACTTGGCTTGTCAGAATTTTTAGGCATAAATGACCATTTTAAGCCTGTAGGAAATCCTGCTCCACCTCGGCCACGTAAACCAGAGTTTTTTATTTCTTCGATAATCCATTCTTGCCCTTTTAATATTAAGTCTTTAGTTGCATACCAGTCACCGCGTTTTTTAGCACTTACAAGATCAACTGCCATTAATCCAAGCAAATTAGTAAAAATTTTATCCTCGGTATTCAACATATATAATTGCTTTTAAATTATAAGTTAGATTTCTCATCAATTTTTAGTACAGATTTTTGTTGTAGATCTGCAGCTTGCAAGTTATTGATAATTTCTTTAATTTTATCGTTAGTAAGGTTTTCATGATAATCATAATTAATTTGGGCTACTGGAGCATTTCTGCATGCTCCTAGGCACTCAACTTCTTTTATCGTAAACAATTTATCCTGAGAAGTTTGTCCGGATTCAATGTTTAATAATTTTTTACAGAAACTCATTATGTCATTTGCACCTTTCAACCAGCATGGTGTAGTACCGCAAATTTGTATATGATATTTTCCTACTGGCTTCAGATTAAACATAGTATAAAAACTTGCAATTTCATGTACTTTGATATATGGCAACTTAAGTAAAGTTGCGACATATTCAATACAATTATTAGAAAGCCAATTACCATTTTGGCTTTGTGCTAGTTCTAATATTGCTAGAATAGCACTAGCTTCTTTTCCTACTGGGTAATTACTGATTATTTTTTTTGCTATTGCCAAATTTTCTTTGGAAAATGTAAATTCTGTTTTTGTAGCTAAATTCATCTGTCTATTTCTCCAAAAACTATATCAAGTGTTGCTATAATAGTTATGATATCCGATAATGAGTGTCCTCTAGCCATAGAGTCTAATCCCTGTAAATGAGCAAATCCAGGGGCTTTAATACGGCACCGATAGGGCCGATTAGTGCCATCAGAGTATAAGTAAATGCCAAATTCGCCTTTAGGAGCTTCGACAGCTGCATATACTTCTCCAGCTGGAACATTATATCCCTCAGAATAAAGTTTAAAATGGTTAATTAAAGCTTCCATGGATTTTTTAATTTCAGACCTTTTTGGTGGTGAAATAGCAGGGTTCTGAGTTTTAATTTCTCCTATAGGCATTTGTTGAATGCATTGCTTAATTATTTTGATTGACTGATACATTTCTTCAATTCTAATTAAATACCTATCATAACAATCACCATTTTTGCCAATAGCTATATCAAAATCTAAACTAGCATATTGGTCATAAGGTTGTGACTTTCTTAAGTCCCAAGCAATACCAGAACCTCTAAGCATTATTCCAGAAAAGCCTAAATCCATAGCTTGTTGCTTAGATACAATACCAATATCTACTGTTCTTTGCTTCCAAATCCTATTATCAGTAAGCAATGTCTCAAGATCTGCTATTTTACATGGAAATTGTTCACAAAAACTAGCTATATCTTCAATTAAACCTCCTGGCAAATCTTGTGCTACACCACCTGGGCGAAAATAATTAGCATGCAGTCTTGATCCTGAAACTTTTTCGTAAAACTCCATAATTTTTTCTCGTTCTTCAAACAGCCATAACAATGGTGTGGTAGCTCCAACATCAAGAGCTTGAGTTGCTATATTCAAAGTATGATTGAGTATCCTAGTTAATTCAGCAAACATAACCCTAATATATTGTGCTCTTAATGGAACTTCACATTTTAATAAATGCTCTACTGCTAAAGCAAAAGCATGTTCCTGGCACATTGGAGAAACGTAATCTAGCCTGTCAAAGTAAGGTATTGCTTGCAAATAAGTTTTATATTCAATTAACTTTTCAGTTCCACGATGTAAAAGACCTATATGTGGATTAGCTCTCTCGACTATTTCGCCATCCATTTCTAATATTAACCGCAATACCCCATGAGTTGCAGGATGTTGTGGCCCAAGGTTCAATTTAAATTTTTTAGAACGTTTTATTCTTTGCTTTAGTACCATTACTTTCTATAGATGCTAGGTTGTTACTCAGTATCTGATTTTTGACCTTGCCAAGGAGAAGAAAAGTTAAAATTTCTATATTCCTGATCTAATTTTACTGGTTCATAAACAACCTTTTCTAACTTGTCATCATACCTTACTTGTGAGTATCCACTGAGGGCAAAATCTTTTCTTAATGGATGACCAATAAATCCATAATCTGTTAATATACGTTTTAAATACGGATGACCGGCAAATTCAATTCCAAACAGATCATATATTTCTCGCTCATACCAATTAGCATTGCTAAACACCGGTATAGCTGATTGAATTTGTTCGTTTTCATTAAGATTAACTTTAACTATTATCCTGATGTTTTTTATCATACTAAGTAGGTTATATACAATCTCAAATCTTTGATTTCGACTTGGAAAGTCTGCTGCAAAAACATCTGTTAGTACTGTGAATTTTAATTCTTTGTCATTCTTTAGTAGCTTTAAAACTTCAATTAACTGCTCTTTATTAATTATTGCATTAACATGATTAGCAACATTAAATTTTGCACTAATATTAGATATAGCAAACTTATTTTGTACTAATTCTTTGAGATTTTGTAGCTTCATAATTTATCTTTTAAATTTGACTTGCTGAGTTCTATTAATCTTTTTTTGTAGCTGTAAAATGCCATAGAGCAATGCTTCTGGAGTCGGAGGACAACCAGGAACATAAATATCTACTGGTACAATTTTATCACAACCTCTAACTACTGAATAGGAGTAATGGTAATATCCGCCTCCATTTGCACAGCTTCCCATTGATATTACCCATTTTGGTTCAGTCATTTGATCATAAACCCTACGTAATGCTGGAGCCATTTTATTAGTTAATGTTCCAGCTACTATCATTACATCAGCTTGGCGTGGACTTGGGCGAAATAACATACCATAACGATCCATATCATATCTACTACCAGCTGTTTGCATCATTTCTATCGCGCAGCATGCTAATCCAAATGTCATAGGCCATAATGATCTAGTTCTAGCCCAACTAACTAAATTTTCTATATTAGCTAGAATAAATCCTTGATTAGATAAATTTTGCTGATAGATACTTGTATCACTAAATGTATTTTCTGCCATTGATTTTTCTAGATTAGTCCCATTCTAATGCTCCTTTTTTCCACTCATAAATAAACCCAATTATTAATATAAATAGAAAAAATATCATGGAATAAAAGCCAAACATTTTTATTTCCTTCAAATATACTGCCCAAGGTATTAAAAATGCTATTTCTAAATCAAAAATTATGAATAGCATTGAAATTAAGTAAAATCGAATATTAAACTTACTTCTAGCATTGCTAAATGGATCAAAGCCACACTCATAACTCTCAAGTTTATTTTTATTATATTTTTTATCAGCAAATACTTGCGGTAAAACTATAATTACAACTGATAAAATTAATGATATGGCAAAAAATATCGCTATAGGAAGATATTCTAATGCAGTTAATAAATGCAACATTGTATTAATATACTAAAACTTATTGCTTCTCTAAAAACAATATTGTAAACTCTTATACACAACTTATTATATATAGTAGTTTTAAAAATTGCAATTATAATAGACATTTAGCACACTAAAGTTAATTTTACGGAAAATTTAATGAATTCAGGAATAAACACAAAATTGATAACATTAATTGAAACAATAAACAAAAGACCTTGGTTAAAGTACTTGTTGTGTTTTATATTAATATCAGTAGCTACTTATGTTAACTATAAGTTAGTTTCCAAAGAAAAGCCTGAGTTATTTGATCCCAATCTTGCTAAAGCAAAGCGTGAAGCGGCAGAATTAGAGAAGAAAAATTCCACTAATCTTGCATGACATTATTTATATAGGTAATTAAATACCAAAAAAATTTTATTTCTTTGGTATTATGTCTTAAAAAATTCATGAGCAAGGCAATCAACTGCAGTGTTTACAATAGTCATTGTATGCATAATCCATCAATATGCTCTATCAATCTAAATAAGTTTAATTTAAATATTTCTTAACATATTAATTAGTTTTTTATTTAAATGCTTAGGACAAAGCTTTGTATTCATTATCCATTTATAAATATCATTATCGTTGCATTCTAAAATTAATGCAAAATCTAGTAATTCTTGATCACTAAAACATTTAAGATTGTTATTTAAAAACGAACTTAACAAAAGGTCGTTTTCTTTACATCCACGATGTGTTGCTCTATAAACTAACTTCTTTATAAATATCTGCCTTTCATCTTTATTCATAACAAAAATGTTCTTAAAAATAACTTTATCTTAAAAGCCACATTTAAATTTATTTAATCATAAATATTATAATTAATAAAATAGCTATCATTAATAATAACTATCCAACTTTAAGAGTATTCAAGTATAAAATTATGCTCTTGAATTTTTTAGGTGATTATATGATATTTACCTTGTTCATAATTAAGAAATACTAAAAATGAAACTGATAAACATATGATATATGCTAATTTATAGCTTGTTATAGTTTAATTATCTATATTTAGTAGATAATTTTTTAATCAACATAATACAATAAATACTATAACCAAATCTTGAAAAAAGTAATGAATACACTTCTGCAACAACCAAATATTAAAGATGAATTATATTTCCATAGACTGTGGAATAATGTAAAGCAAGACCTGAAGCATCATTACGGTGAAGCTGTATTTAAAAGTTGGTTCAGTAAAATGAATATAGTTGATTTTACAGATAGTTATATAAAATTATCTGCTCCTACTAATTTTACGCGTGACTGGATAAAAGCTAACTACTTTGATTCTATTCAGCAAATATGGGCTTATTATGATAGCTCTATTAAGAGCATTGATATTATAACTTCTGCTATTGATTGCAAAAATTTCAATCCAAAATTTTCTGCTTTGCAAAATATAGATGCTAATAATAATCAACAATATAGTACTAAAAGTAGTAATAATCTTATTTTTTCCTCAACATTAGATCCAAGATTTACCTTTAATAATTTTGTAGTTGGGAGACCAAATGAATTGGCTTATGCTGCAGCAACTACAGTAGCTGAATCACCAACTGCTGTTGCAAAATCTAATCCTCTTTTCTTATATGGTGGAGTTGGACTTGGAAAAACACACTTAATGCATGCAATAGCATGGCATATTCAGAACTGTAGCCTTAGTAAACGCAAGGTAATTTATATGTCAGCTGAAAAATTCATGTATCAGTTTGTTCAATCCTTAAGAAATAAAGATGTTATGTCCTTTAAGGAGCAATTTAGGTCAGTAGATGTACTTATGATAGATGATATTCAATTTATTTGTGGTAAGGATAGTACTCAAGAGGAGTTTTTTCACACATTTAATGCCCTAATTGATAATAAGCGACAAATGGTAATTTCTTGTGATAGATCTCCTTCTGATCTTGATAATATTGAAGAAAGAATTAAATCTAGATTAGGATGGGGATTAGTAGCAGATGTACATAGTACAACTTATGAATTACGACTTGGAATATTGCAATCAAAGGTTGAGCAGTTAGATACCTCAATTCCACTAAAAGTATTAGAATTTTTAGCCGCTAAAATTACCTCAAATGTGCGTGAATTAGAAGGTGCTTTAAATAAGGTTATAGCTCACGCTACTCTAGTTGGATATGAAATTACTATTGAGAATACTCAAGAAATTCTAAGAGATTTATTGCGCTCTAATCAAAAAACTGTGACAATTGATAACATTCAAAAAAAAGTAGCTGAGCGCTATAACATTAAGATATCTGATATGTCATCTAGCCGAAGGTCAAGGTCAGTTACAAGACCGCGGCAGCTTGCAATGTACCTTGCTAAGCATCTAACATCTAAAAGTTTAGTAGATATCGGCAAGGCATTTGGTAAAAAAGACCATACTACAGTTATGCATGCTATTAAAGCAGTAGAGAACTTTCGCAATCAGGAACAGGAGTTTGAAGATGAGGTGCGTCTATTAATGAAAATACTGCAAAGTTAATAAGAGTAATAGTTATGGCTGCTAATCATATCACAAATAATGGTGATCGGGGAATATTTGATATTAAGCTTGATACTAAAACCTTTTGGCGAGCTCTAGATTTTTGTATGCCTATATTAGAAAGAAAAAATGTTGATCAAATTTTAGGTAATGTAAAACTTACTCACACCTTTGGTACTCCAGAGAACTATTTAGAAATAAGTGCTACAGATGGTGACATTTTTATTTATCAAAAACTACCAATTAAAATTAGCCAAAAAGATATTAATATAACCCTTCCATTGCGTGCATTAAGTGAGATAATATCTAAAATTCCACATAGTGAATTTACTATATGTTGTCAAAAAGATAATAAATTGGTCCAAATTAAAGGAGGAAAATATCTTGAGTTTAATTTAGCAGCATTACCTTCTAATCTTTTTCCTGTAGTTGAAGAAATAAGCGATTCAGATTTTGTTATTCATACTACCGCTATACAATTAGCTCAAATTATTGAGTATGCTAAGTTTGCTATGTCTACAGAAGAAATGCGATATAATCTTAATGGTATTTACCTACATTCAAAAGATTACAAATCATTAATAGCAGCAGCAACTGATGGACACAGACTTGCTAGTATAAAATGCTGTATTAATACTTTTAAAAAATATATATCTAGTAATGATGGTTTTGGAGTTATTTTATCTTATAAAACTGTTACAGAATTGCATAAGATTCTCAAAGAATTGTCAATAAATCAATATAATGTAATTATAAGGGCTAAAAGTAATCGAATACAGTTTGATTGTAAAAATATCACTATTATTTCTAAATTAATAGATGGCAACTTTCCTGAATATGAGCCATTTATTCCTGTTAATAACACAAAAGAAATAACTATTAACTCTGAGTATCTGTCTAAGTCAATTGATAGAGTATCAACTATCGCAATGGAAAAGTCCAAAATAGTGATTTTAGATTTAGATCAGGATGCTATTACAGTTCGTGCTTATGGTAATGCTCAATGTCAAGCTCAAGAACTATTGCTTCGGCAACAATATAATTATGAGAACCAAGATAGATCTTCTCAGCAAAAAATAGAGGTATACGAATACATAGGCGATAATCAACTAACAATAGCTTTTAATGCAAAGTATCTGCTTGACGTTTTAAAAGTGTGCGATAATACTAAAGTTCCTATTAAATTTAAAGATTCTATATCTCCAGCTTTACTTCAATTTGAAAGAGATAATATTAGTGCTACTTTTGTAATAATGCCAGTTAGTGTTCCTAATCAAGAATCTATTTGTAGCCAAAAAAAAGAACAGAAGATATAAAAAATAAAGATTAATAAGCACAGTCAAGATAAAGAAAATTTTCTTTATCTATGTAATATTATTATCATCTTTATTTAATCTGTTAGAAATATCTATTCTAGGTATAAATATAACTTTACTTACTAATATACCTTTAGTAAATGAATAGTTCGGCAATGATTAAAGCAAAAAAGTATAAGATAGTAATAACTTTTAGCAGAGATAGAAAATCGAAGAATTAAAGATCTGCTACTGAAATCAAGATAAAAGGATTTGCGATAGAATTAAAACATAGTGTTAATTATGTTGTGCATATAATAGGATAGGATTTTTTGCTATTAAAGCCAGGGAGGAAGTAGGGGAACACTTAAGGCACAATATCATCGGGGGTAGATAATTGAATAATTTTTCATGATTAGTAAGCATTTTAGCAATAAAAAAGTAGATAAGAAACTCTGAGAACAGAGCATAGAAAACATAATAAAAAAAACGATCTTGATATTAAGATATCTTTTTTCCATGGGATTATCTATTTACAGCTATAAATCCTCTACTTAATCTTTCTCAATCAAAAACTGAGATATTATTATTAAGTAATTACTCAGTATATAAAAAATATTTGTTGAAATTACTTAGCTAATATTGCTTATTATATATCAATAGTTTTTCAATTTTAAATTGCAACAATGAATAATGCTATAATCCGATACATAGTTGAAGCGATAAAATTTTACCAATTTGCTTTAGCATGGAATTGCATGCTTTGCTATAGAAATGATATTCAACAAATAAAACGGTGTGTGAAAACTGAAATTTCAAATGAAGAATGGAAATTGTTCAAGTTTTTTCAAAAACATGTTAGTAGTAAAGAATTATGCTACCATCCTGTTTTTAATATAAAACCCAAGAATTTAAACTTAATTTACAATCTTTTTGATCAAGGTAAACTTGAAAAGGCAAAAGCACTTATAGGTGGTAGGGCTTTATGGAAACTTGCAGAACAAGCAATAGCAAAAGAAAATTTTTCATGCTTAAAATTTTTATTAGATTATCAACTACAGTGTAATATAGCTTACAAGTTTCGTAATGAAGAAAATCAGTCAGAAGCAAAAGTAGCTGCAGTAAAGTTCTGCGCAGGTCTTTTAGGATATATAAACATGCGTTTAAATGAAATTGATGTAGTAACTGAAGAACCAATGACTAGTGATATAACATTTGCTAAAATGGTGGATTATTGTCTAACTAAATCAGAAGGACAAATACAAGCTATGCAATTAGATGGTCCTGTGCTTAAGACATCACTGCATATGTGTATTCAAAAAAATTACTTTGAAATTATAAAAATATTGTTACAACATCAAGCAGATATAAATTATTGTAATATGTCTCCAGGATCAGAAAGGCCTCTTGGAACTCCGTTATATATAGCTCTTGAATGTAACAACTATGAACTTGCTAAAATATTAGTACAACATGGGGCTGTTGAGTATTTATCAGGTAGGGTAGATTCAATGGATAAAAAGGCAGGTCATCCACAAGTGGAAGCTTTATTACATGCAGTTGAATTTCTCAAAAATACTGGATTTTTTACTGAAAATAAATGTTTATCAGAGAAAAAACTAAATGATCTTCTAAAGATAAGCGATTTTATTCAGACAAAATGTAAAACCTTGAGTAATTTTTATGAACTAATTGGTTCTGTTGACTCGAAAACCTTGCTGTCGCAATTAGCTTATGAATTTCGCTTAGATTCAAGATTACTATGCTTCTATATAGAAGCAGTGCAATTGGAAGCTTCGAAATTACAGTTATTAGATTATTATGTTGAAACCAGTGATCAGCATAGAACAGAAGATGCAGGTTGCTTTTGTGCTGTAATGTTTAACAGCAATAATGATGTAAAATTACAGGGAGATTGTGAAGATATAGCAAATTAAATTAGGAGAAACATGCAACTATAACCAGAAACCTATGCCTAAAATATACAATTTCTATTAGTTATAATGTTTGTTAAAGATAAAAAAGAATCAGAATTAAACTTAAAATTATCTGCTAGCAAGTGTGAGTCTTGCAATAACTAAAGACTTAATGGAAGAAAAGAAAAATCCATCTTATTTTAAATAAAATTAGCAGAGTGTATTATTATAATCTCTAAAGAGCCTATTTTCTAATGTTATTTGATAAATATATAGTCCATTAACCTTCTATATAGAATCTCTTATCCTTTGTAAATCATTTTGTTAAGTTATTATTCTATTCATAATTTATTTCTCTAAATTCTTGATCTAATCCTTTCTAATCTAAAACTGAGATCTAAATATATTAAATATTATCAGCAAAATTAATTTCATTCACTTATTGATACTTTGTAGTTTATTTATAATAAGATCACAGATGTTATAATTTATCTTTATGACTTTTAAACTACTACGAAGGCCATAAACTATCTTGATAGTTGATTTATTTATTTCAAGCCATTGTGATAGAAATTTTATAATTTCTTGGTTTGCTTTATTCTTTTCTGGTATTGCGTTAATGCAAATAGATATAAAGCTTTTATTATTTATGTGATATAGTCCTATAATTTGATTAGTTTTAGCAGCTATTTTAACTCTAAGATTAATAAATATCGAATTTGTTGTAGTATCCAAAGACCAATAATGTTGATGAGTTGGCATATGTTGTTTTATAGTTATTAATAATGCTTTCTTATAAAGTTTATCACAATCTTATTTTTAAGATGACCAAAAATTTTATTATATAAACGTTCAATTGTTGAAACTGTATTAAATTCTTTTGAGCTCGAACATATAAAACATCGTTCAATATGGAATGCTTTCGTATATAATAGCATCCTGTCTTAGTTGCTTATTGTCTCTTTATATTTACTAAACCTTCTATTAGTTCTAAATTACTAATCTAAATCTGGGATATTATTACAAAAAATTGTAGAAACAAGAGATAAAGTATGCTTAATTTTAGTATTAAAAATTGAAGAAGTGATCAAGCCTTGACTTTTACATTCTATTACAGTCTAAATTTGTAACACACTTTAATAAGCTATTTGATAACAATACTTAGGTTCTATAGTATTAACTTTAATTATACGTTTGATCTTTTTATGTAATATTATGACAAATATAGTAACAAGATTTGCCCCTTCTCCAACTGGCTTTTTACATATTGGTGGAGCTCGTACTGCTCTTTTTAATTATTTATTTGCTCGCCACTATAAGGGAAAGTTTTTTCTTCGTATTGAAGATACAGATACTGCTAGATCAGCTGAAGAATATAGGCTTAGTATTATAAATGGCTTAAAATGGTTAAAAATAAACTGGGATAATGATGTTTTTTACCAATCTGCAAATTTACAGAAGTATGTAAAAATAGCTTTAGAATTAGTTAAAAGTGGTAAGGCTTACTATTGTTTTACTACTCAAGAAGAAATTGATCACCAAAGACAGTTAGCTATTATTAAAAACCAAAGCTTTATTTTTAAGAGCCCATGGCGCAATAACACAACTTCATTATTAACCAATAATAACAAACCATATGTTATTAGATTTAAAGCTCCAGACCATGGTATTACAGTAATTAATGATTATGTACAAGGCAAAGTAGTATTTCAAAACCATCAAATTGATGATATGATTTTAGTGCGCAGTAATGGGATGCCAACTTATATGTTGGCAGTGGTAGTTGATGATCATGATATGGGCATTACTCATATTATTCGTGGTGATGATCATCTTACTAATGCTGCTAAGCAAATAGCACTATATCAAGCTTTAGGTTGGACAGCGCCAGCTATGGCTCATATACCTTTAATTTATGGGTTTGATGGTGCAAAATTATCTAAACGACATGGAGCTATCTGTATTGAAGAATATCAAAAAATGGGTTTTTTGCCAGAAGCTTTATGTAATTATTTATTAAGATTAGGCTGGAGTTATCGAGATGAAGAGATAATATCACATGACAGAGCTATAGAGCTGTTTAATTTTGATGGATTAGGCAAGTCTGCAGCTAGATTGGATTTTGATAAAATGCTATATTTAAATGGCTATTATATTCGTAATACTGATGCTTTGATACTAACAAAACTAGTGATTGAGATATTATCTAAGCAATATATTCTTAGTAATGAGAGTTGTAATTTAATTGAAAAAGGAATGCCAGGTTTAAAAAGTAGAGCAAATTTAATTCATGAGCTTGCTGAAAATGCTAAGATTTATGTTTTAGATAACAATCTTACATTTACAAATGAAGCTTTAAATATTATTCAAAAAACATCTTTAATATTAATTACTGAGGTAACTAATATTATTAATAATCTTCCAGAATTAAATTATGAGTTAGTTAAACAAGCTTTTATAAGGTTAGCTCAAATTAAACAGATGAAATTAGGGCAGTTAATGGAGCCAATTCGAGCATTATTAACTGGTAATACTAAATCACCTAGTGTATTTGAAATTATACCAATATTAGGGAAAGTACATACAATTAAGCGCTTAGCTAATATCGAAGCTATAAAAAACAATCAAATTTAAGTGTAATTTATAGCGCAAAAGAATTACCGCAACCACACTTAGCTTGAGCAGCTGGATTAGTAACTTTAAAATATGAACGCCCTAGCTCTTCTACGTATTCAATAGTGGCATTTTTAATAAATTTTGTGATAATGAGTCAATTACTACTATAGCATTATCTTTCCTAGCTATAAAATCACCTAGTTCATAATCTTTAACTAGATTATACTCATAAATGAACCCTGAACATCCTCCAGCATCAACACTAATTCTTAACATTAGTGGATCTGGTTCATTTTTATTTAACTCATCTATTCTTTTATATACTGTGTCACTTATTGTAACATGAAATTTTGTACTACTCATTTTTTTTGATTTTAGTTGACAATAATTATAGTTAATTTTTTCTTGATATAAAGGGTAATAATGTTATTTATTATACAATAGTAGCTTTATTATTTTCCAGTTATTCATGGTTTATGAACATTTATCAAAGGCTTAAGCAAGATATTGGTTTAGCAATTACTAGTATTATTAACGACCTAGAATCTATCAACAATAAAAAGTTAAACAATAATAAAATACCAATTATACTGGAATACTCAAAAGATATAAATAGCTATGACATTTCAACTAATGTTGCAATGCTTATGGCAAAGATAATAAATCATAATTCAATTATACTTGCTAATTTATTTAAAAATAAACTTAGTCAATACTCTTATATTACTAATATTGTAATAGCTGAACCTGGATTCATTAACTTTAGTATTCTTAAGCAAGAATGGCTAAACTATTTAGCTACAATATTAGATGGTAGCTATAGGGAAGAATACAGTAATCTTGGCAGCAATAAAAAAGTAAATATTGAGTATGTTTCTGCAAATCCAACTGGGCCATTGCATATCGGTCATGCTAGAGCTGCTGTTTATGGAGATGTATTAGCAACATTATTGCAATTTACAGGGTATAAAGTTACTAGAGAGTATTACGTTAATGACACTGGAGTACAAATTGATAATTTAGCTAAGTCAGTATATTTAAGGTATAAGCAGGCAATAACTGGTCAAGAAGTTGATATATCTAAAGGATTATATCCTGGTAAGTATTTAGTACCAATCGGAGTAAAATTAGCAACAGAATATAAAAATAATTTATTGTCTCTTAGTGAACCAGAATATTTGAATATTATAAAAGATGTAGCTGTTAATGATTTGCTGCAATCAATTAAAGAGGATTTAGCACTAATTGGAGTTCAACACGATATTTTTTTTTCAGAAAAAAAGTTGCATGATAATAATGCAATAAGCAGGGTAATTGATTTATTATCAGCTAAGCAATTAATTTATACTGGGAAATTACTTCCCCCAAAAGGACAAAATAATAATAATTGGCAACCAAGAAGTCAGCTATTATTTAAATCTACTATTTTTGGAGATGATCAAGATAGACCATTACAGAAAGAAGATGGAAGTTGGAGTTATTTTGCCAGCGATATAGCTTATGCTGAAAACAAGATAAAGCGAGGATTTAACTATGTGATTTTTATTCTTGGAGCTGATCATATTGGTTATGTTAACCGTATTAGGGCAATTATACAGGCACTTGATTATAAAAAAGAAATAAATTTGGATATCAAAATTTGTCAGCTTGTCAAGCTAATTGAAAATGGCACAACAGTAAAAATGTCTAAGCGTTCGGGTAGTTTTACTACTATAAGGGATGTATATGAGACTGTAGGAAAAGATGTCATTAGGTTTTTTATGTTGACTAGAAAAAATAATACCGTTTTAGATTTTGATTTGATAAAATTACAAGAACAATCTCGCGATAATCCAGTATTTTATGTGCAATATGCTTATGTTAGAGCAGGTTCAGTGCTTAAAAATGCAAAAAATAATGCTAATAAAGCATATGAAATTTTTTCTGCTAATAAATCAGATTTTAATCTTCTATCAACAAAAGAAGAACTTAATTTAATTAAAAAGTTAGCAGTTTGGCCTCATATAATAGAAGGAGCAGTAAAACATTTTGAACCTCATAGCATAGCTCTTTATTTGCAAAAATTAGCAGTTGAATTTCATGCTTTATGGAGTTTAAAAAAATGTGACCTAGATTACAGATTTATAGTTACAAATGATAATAATTTAACCGCTGCACGTCTTGCTTTAGCAGTAGCAGTTAGAGAAATTATTAGGGAAGGATTAAAAATTATTGGAATTACTTGTGTTGAAGTAATGTAAAAATAGAAATCATGTTTATAAAACGCCTTATATCTTATTTAGATATAAATAATAAAATTACTTATGGTCAATACTTTGCTTATGTTATTTTAATGCTATTGATACTTCTTGCAGAGCTTATATGCTTGTATTATATTGCTTTTTACTACTTATCTGCAGATATTCCAATAATTAAAAATGATAATTTTTTGCATAAAATCAAACCAAAGGTAGTGGGTGGCATTAAAATATTAAACTCAGATAAAACTATATATGACAAAATAAAAAACGAAAATAGCAGTACAAATAATCAAGTAAAAATTTCACCTTTACCAGAGCAGCCACTAAAAATTTCTGATAATGAAAATTATATCTTAAAAAATGAGGAAGTTATCTATGCAGATTTAACAACAGCAGAACCTACAGCTAATGCTTTTAGCACACGTAATGTAAACAAAGTTGATTCTAACAACAAGCCATTATTGCAAGATTTAGAGATTATAATATTAGACAAGTTTGATAACAGATTAAAAAATTTGCTTTTACATTTGCCAACAAAAAAACATTCTATACGGAAATATAGGTTATATCTTGATTCTAGCTATAATGCAGACCTTGCCAAGGAAATGTGGCAACAAATTTTTGAAAATAATAAAAAGGTACTTAAAAACTATGATTATATTATAGATAAAGTAATAATTGATAGTAGTAAGGTTATATACAATATTTTAGCTGGCGAATTTTCTAGTTTTAGCAATGCTCTTACGTTATGTAAAAAATTAATTTCTAACCAACAAAATTGTGTAGTAGTTCAATGTTAAATTTGTTTTTTGCTAGTATAAAATTTAAGCACACATATAACGTTGTTATTTTAAGTGAACTCTAATGTATTCTATTATTTTTTCTGGAGAATCTTCAAGAGTAAAATGCGATATATATTTACCATTTTTATCCATTAAATATATAAAAGTAGAATGATCTATTAGATAATCTTTACTATTGCTGTCACTCAATGCTGCAATGGTATAATACACACCAAATTTTTTAGTTATATCCTTAATTTGAAATTCAGTACCAGTTAAGGCAATAATTTTGCTGTGAAAATTTGTCATGTAATTTTTTAAAGTACTAGCATTATCCCGTTTAGGATCAACTGTCACAAAAATTGTAGACATATCTATATGATACATATCTAAAATTTTAATAACTTTAGATAATTTATCCAGTGTAGCTGGACATACGTCAGGACAAAAAGTAAAACCAAAGTAAATAAGATATGGTTTTCCTTTTAAGGATTCACTGTTAAACTCCTGATCATTGACATCAATTAACGTGAAGTTTCCGCCTATCTCGCTGCTTGCAACTGCAGAATGACTTGTTGTACTAGCTACTTTTTTAGACTGAGGCCATAAAACGAGTATAAAGTATAAAGATAATACTCCTATAACTATAGAGATAACAGCTAGTAAGTTAAAAAAGCGCTTGTTATTTTTTGTATCCATTTTTTCAAAGTTTTTAAAATTTTTATTAAAAATTAAGATGGCACAATACTACTTTATGAATATTTTCATTACAAGTTAATTCTAGCAACTCATAATTAAAAAATGCAAAATTATGCTATTATCATATTGATTTAGTAAATTCCTTTTATGATAAAGGAAAAATGGTACAATAACAAAAGGCAAAACAACTGGAAAGTGGGAGATTGTAAAAAATATAAGACTCCATTTTGGAGTAGGAATTTAGAATCAATAGAAGGAATTTAGTAGGCTTAAGTAGTGATAATATATTGAACTAGAAATCATTCTTTCTATATTAATGGTGTGTTGTTCAAGAACAGTAGCCCTTTATCTATATAGTTAGTTTAAAGCTTTTGATTTCTCCTTGTTTATTAATTAACAAATGTAATATTCAAAACTAATCTCCTTATACTTTATGGAGAAGATCTTTGAATAACAAATAGCAATTGGTATAGAGTCTATTATAGGATAACCAAGTAGCTTTACTAAGATGACATACAATTCAAGTTAAGAATATTAAATAATTTAATATTTTAGCTTTAGTCAATAAAACAGCAGTATGAATGCACATTAAGATTTATAATTGTAAATAGCGCTTATAATACTATTTTGTTAATCTCTAAATAGCTTATTTCAGATTCTGAATGTGCTTTCTAGTATTGTTAAAAAATATAAATTTCAAAATATAAATTTCGATTACTACTTTTAACAAAATCACCGATAAACAATATGGGGTTGTTATATCTTTTTTCATGTGATTCTCTTCTTTTAGCTCATTAGTTTAATAGGTTTTTATTTATTAAATAAGGAAAATTGTTGTTATAGTTTATTTTTTATATTAAACTATAAGGTTATTTAGTAACTGTATATAAAAACTAAAGATTATAAAATTTAACAATTTAAATTATCAAAATTTATGACAGATATTATGGGCAAATTAATACATAATAGTGATTCATTAAAAGACACTATATTAAGCAAAACATCAGAAGCAGAATATCCACCTAAGGATGTTATGGTATCAGCACTTAACCTAGCTTATAAGATAGGTTATTCTAGCTACAATGAAGAATATGAAAAAATAAGCGGAATACTTAAAAATAAAGGGTGGAAAGTTTTATGTACTTCTGCTGAGGGCAAAGATACAAGTAGATATGGATATAAGGCAGTAGCCTTGATTAACCAAAATACTGGTCAAGTTCATATTGCTACTGCTGGAACTAAGCCTATGCAGCCTTGGGATCTTTTCGATGATATGAAAATTTATTTCCATAGTTTACCCTGGAAAATGGATCCGATGAAGTGTTTCATAAACAAAATCCTTAAACAGCTTGATCAAGATACTAAAAACTATATTTTTAGTACTTCTGGGCATTCTCTTGGAGCAATAATGTCAGATTTAACAATGGGAGAATGCATATCTCAAAATTTAAAATTTACTAAATCTATTACTTTTGAAAACCCAGGATCAAGACCAATAGTAGATAGAGCAATTAAAAATCATGAGTTTACCAATAAAATTGAAATGCCAATAGAGGCATTAGCAAAGCACTGCATAATAGTTAATGCTAAACGTAATTTTATAAATTTGACTAATAGGCAGTTAGGTTCAGAGATAAAGTTAATGCTAGTTAAAAACAAATCAACAACTAATAAACATATAAGTAACTCTGCGCAAAGAGGAAATTGGATTAATAAATTTTGTTCAGCAATAAGAAATTGTATGAATTATTTTAAAATTACAGCTATTTCAGATCAAATTAATGATCATAAACTAGCAAACTTTGATAATCAAGATAGCGGTAAAGAACTAACGGAATTCACAGTCCAAAACTGGGATAAAGATCTACTAGTATTAGATGGCAAAACTGCTCAAAAAGCTAAAAATATTGCTTCTACCGGTAATGAAGGTATTATTATGGAGGAAGAGATTGATAGTCCATTAGAAGGTAGTAAGCAGTTTATAGGTTATCGGGCGTATACACATAGAGATTTATGCAGAATGGATAGTGAGCCAGAGCCTATTACTAATAGTCACAAAAAGCTACAGAGTAAAAAACTATATACTATACAACTAGAACAAAACAGATCAAACTCTTCTAGTACTGGGTTGCAGGGAGGACGATGAAATACAAAAAGTAAAGTAATAATTTTTTTCTAAAATGTGATAACTTATATTGATATTGACTTTATTTTTGTTGATATTTATAAAATCATAGTTATTGTATAATTTGTTTAATAAAAATATTTAAAAAAATGAAAACAAAAAAACTTATACTAGCAGTAGTTCTACTAGTGCCTTGTCTTTCTTCGGCTTTTGCTTCTTCTGATGATGTTAAAAGATTACGTAGATTAGAAATATTAGAGCAATTAGAGGACTTAGAAAAGCTAGAAAAATTGCAACGCTTGCAGCAGCAATTAAGACAAGAAGGAAGTAATGTACAATCTCAGCTTGGTCAGATCAGGGGTAGCAGTTATTACGTTAAATTATCTTTGGGAATCGCAGCATCTTTCTCAGGAGAAAAGTTTGTTTCTGATCATGGTCCGCTAGATGCAGATGCAGCTGCTATACTTCGTAATATTACTAATAATAATAATCTAGATCAAAAAAGCAGAGTTACAGCCTTCTCTATAGGAATGTATTGCGGCAGTGCATCTAGGGTTGAATTAAGTGCTGAATTTATGAAGGATATGATATTTAATTGTGATATGCATTTACTCTCTGGAAGGAATAGATTAATAATAAGAAATGTTCCTATATTTGCAATGGCACAACAATATGTTAATGCTTCTGGCATAGCATTTATGTGTAAGGGGTATTTGAATTTTATTGATGGACAAACGGTATCATGCTACTTAAATGGGGGGGTAGGTGCTCAAGGTTTGTTTGACTCTAATGAGACTAATTATAATATCGAGTACCACCCTTGCGTTATATTAGGATTAGGGGGATCTATTCACATCCAAGACTGGATACATTTCGATATTGATTTTGATGTTCACGGTGTAGATATATCTTCTTCAGCTGGCAGTCAAGGGTATTTGCATGGTTATACTGTATTATCTAGCTTAAGATTGGATTTTTAAAAATTTATCAACAACTTGCAATTAGTTGCACAGTAGTATTGTTAATGTTTAATAATCTCTATTTTGAATGTTTATTATGTTGTATATGTTCTATGATATGAAAGTCTTCAAAATAGACATTTAATAACTTTATAGTTATGCTAATTGTGCAATATACATTACCTAACGATAAAGCTTCAAAGACATATTAAAGTTGATATAGTAGATGGCATAAATACATTTTTATCTCGATATCACAAACTTGGCAATGGATACTATAGATACTCTAGACATTAAATTATAATGCCGCTGTTTCTGAATTAACAAAACATATTACCAGTTTATTATTTAGTAATAAACGCTTTTTAAAACAAAAATTATTTTCTAATCTTATCGATGATTGAAGTTGGTAACTAGTATAAAGAAAAACAAACTCTTGCTTTTAGTTGAGAAAAAATTTTACTATGTAAACGTTTCATTATTGATACTATAACCAATATATTAAATGGTTTTAGAGGGCTTGGACATATAAAAATTTTGTTCATATATTATCCTTCTTAGTTGCTTATTACCTTAAACATATTATTTCTATTAATTCTAAATTCCTAATCCAAAATTTGAGGTTGTATATAAGCACAAAAGAGCTATAATGCTTACCTTTTTCTGATATGTGTTATTATATCAAGCTTAGGTTTTAACAAGTTAAAGAAGCATTTATACTATTTTTAGATTTATTATACTATATGTGATATACAAAGAACTTCTAGTGACTTAGAATAGTATGTAATCTGAATTATGTTGCTTTCTTAAAAAAAATAAATAAAATTCTGGTAAAATTAGATGTTGAAAGGGACAATATCATCTATATACTTGTAGGTATAACTTTCCATCGGAGCATAGCGCAGCCTGGTAGCGCATCTGGTTTGGGACCAGAGGGTCGGGAGTTCAAATCTCTCTGCTCCGACCATTTTATTGTAAAGCTTATTAATCAATACGTTAGTTGTGCTGTTTGAAGTAATATTTATCAAAAAGTTTTATCAAATTTGTTTTTAATTTAAGTAAAAAGCATCATTAAAACAGATATTTAACTAAAACACAAAGACACTAACTTGTTTTAAGAAGAAGTTTATAGCCTGAGTGTTAAATTAGATATGATTATTAAAATCTGTGAATAGCTGATCTCTGATGTTCTAATTTTTTTTGATTTAATAAATAGGTATGAATTATTAATTCATACTGAAGATTTATGCTATACATCAAAATAAAATAGGATTATAACAGAATATTATAATTTAATTTTTGCTTGAGAGCATATACTTTATTTTTACAATGTTTGCCCATTATGGAATGGGCCTTATTATTGCTGCTAATCAATGATAGTGACTATATTTCTTGCCATATCTAAGTCTTTACTAAATCTTGCCTTAGCTTATTTCGCGTTTTAATTGAGTTATAATTCTTGAAGCGACTAGCTACTATTAATTAAGTAAGTAAAAAATAATTTATTCCAAATATATAAAACTAAGTACTGTGATAAGTAGTTGTAGAGCATTATTTTTTATTGTATATTTTATTCTTTAATATGAAGACTAAGAAAGGTATAAGATAACAATACTTTATACCTTAGCATAGTAAGGATTATGTACTACCAAATGCTGGTTTATAGTAATATCAAGGAAAAGTGGCCGAGTGGTTTAAGGCGCACGCCTGGAAAGCGTGTTTACGATAAACGTATCAGGGGTTCAAATCCCCTCTTTTCCGCCATTTATCATTAAAAGAAAGCTATGCCTAAAAAAAGTAGTATTATTATTGCTATTACAGGAGCATCTGGAGCAGCTTTTGGTATTAAGGCTCTTGAATTGCTAAGAAATCATGGTGTTACTACTCATTTAATTATTTCTAAGGCAGCAGCATTAACTATCTCAATTGAAACTAAGATTACAATTAAAGATATTGTAAAATTATCTACTTTTCATTATAAGAATTCTGATATTGCTGCCACAATATCTAGTGGCTCATTTAAAACTTGTGGTATGATTATTGCTCCCTGTAGTGCTAAGACATTAGCTTTTATTGCTCAAGGATATGAGGATAATTTAATTGTAAGAACAGCATCTGTTATTTTAAAGGAAAGACGACGCTTGGTATTAATGTTTCGTGAATCTCCATATCACCTAACTCATTTAGAAAATATGATTAAAATAACAAATCTTGGAGGAATAATAGCTCCACCTATACCTGCATTTTATAATAAGCCATCAACTATTGAGAATATTATTGAACATTCTGTTGGTAGAGCACTTGATTTATTTGACTTAGATATACCAATTAGTAGGTGGAAATCATGATTTCAGAATTTTTTTATAATATAGTAGATTCTTTTTGATTGTGAATAGTTAATTTAATTTGCTTTAATATACGAGGAGTAGCATCAATAATTTCTGCTTGAGCGTTGTTATTAATATCTACAATAAAACCTATAGATGGCATATATCCTATTCTAGTAAGTACTAACCCTCCGATAGTATTACATTCATCTTCTTCTTGTTTTAGTTGCATGCCAATAACTTTCTCTAATGTCTCAATTTTTACTCTAGCACTGGTAATAATTGTTTGTTGATCAACTACTTGATATGTAAATTCTGGTCTAGCATCAGAATAATTATTATCTTCTTGGTCTATTCCATCAAATATTTTTTCTATAATATCTTCAGTGGTTACAATACCATCTGTTCCACCATATTCATCAACTATTACTGATATATATATTTTTTTTCTTTGCATAATAGATAATAAATCTAATACCTTCATTGACTGAGCTGCAACAATTGGTTGACGTAAAATGGAGTTTAATGCAAAATTCTTATCATCAACCAATATAGGCAATAAATCTCTTATATGTACAAATCCAAGAATAGTATCAAGATTATTCTCATATACTAATATACGAGTATAGCAAGTATGGGTAATAATTGATTTTAACTTATCCAAAGTAACTGGTAGCTTAATTGCCTTAATATCAGATCTAGGAATCATGATTTCTTCTAAACTTTTGTTATAGCATTTTAGAAAATTCCTAGTAACATTTGCTCTCTTAGAGATAGTTTATTATCATTAACTTCAAGGTCTTGAATAATATGATATAATGCGCTGCATTTGAAATTACGCATAAGCTTAAAGCTACTTAAAATTTGTAAAATCCAATTTTTTATTGCTACTATACAAGAGGCAATAAATCTCTTTTTGCTTTTTTTTTCTAAAGGTTTAAGTTGCATAAATTATTACTAATATGGTGATGCTATGCTAAATTGTGCTAGTAAGCTAATTTCTAGCTTCTCCATAATTATAGCTTCGTTCTCATATTGATGATCAAACCCTAATAAATGCAATATTGCATGTATTAGTAAGTGAGAAAAATGGTTAACAAAGCTTTTTTTTTGTTCTTTTGATTCCAGCAAAATAGTCTCATATCCAAATGCAATATCTCCTAAATAAATGGAGTTACTCTTTATTTCTAAAGTAGATAAATTCCTCCAATCAATGACTTGATCTGGAAATGATAGAACATTTGTTGGCTTGTTAACTCCCCTATGGTTAAAATTTAAGCTCTGAATTTCACGGTCATTGGTCAATAAAATTACAATCTTAACCTGCTGTACTGATTGAAACCTAGTAAAAACTGGATGGCTTAATGTCGTTTTTACAATTTTTTTAATATAGCTAGAATTTATCTTTTTGCAATTTTGCCAAATTAATGCCTGTTTAATAATATCAACCTTGATTTTCATATAATATGGTAATTGCTAACTGTAATGTTAACCTGTAGGATTATTTTAATATAAATTATTAAAAATGAAAATAGTTATTTTATATTTAGGCATATGTAGATGGAGATATATAAGCAGCAAAATATATCATAAAAGCATATAAAAAGATATTGAAAAAAAAATTTTTCAAATAAAACAGATAAAAAATTTAAGATTTGATCTAACATAAAATATCGTTATCTATATTTCTAAACTAAATATTATATTACTAATCCACAGTGTGATTTTTTTATAATTTAGTATAAGCATATTTGAAATAAATAGTTTTAAAATCTATAGTAATATGTTAGGATTTAGCTACAGTTTTAGTGCTAAATCTAAATAATGGATAATAGTAAAATAACAGCTAATATTAAAAGCGGTAAGTACTTTCAAGATGCTTATACATGGTATAAAAGTAAGTACCTTTATCCTTTACTGCATCGTTCTATAATATTTATTGTACTAATGTTATTGCTAGTGCTAATAGCACTAAGTATAATAAACGTTTATAGCTTATTGCCTATTACGAAATCACTGAAATATATTATTTCAGTAGATGAAAAGTTTAATGCTGCAGCTAAGGTAACTCATGCAGATCAAGTTCTTAAAAATCCTCTCCAATCTATAATAAAAATTTTAGCTGAAGGTTATGTTATAAAGCGTGAAAGTTATAACTATAATGAACTTGCGAGTCAATTTCAATATATCAAAAATAGATCTACTAGAGGAATATTTAGGCAATTTGTTAATTATATGAGCCTTGAAAATTATCATTCTCCTGTATTAAGATATCAAAAGACAGCTAAACGTAAGATTAAAATTTTATCCTCGGTATTTCTTAATAATGAAGAACTAGCCGTATATTTTCATTCTTGTACTATAGATGATAAGGGCAATATATTTGAAGATATGGAATGGAAAGCAAATATTAATTTTGAGACAGACCAAGTTAATTTAAATGCTGCATCTGGTTCAATTTTTAAATTTTTTGTAACAGATTATAAAATAACATTACTACGGAATAATAATGGAAAGCATCAACAAGCACATTAGGTTTTTTTTCATATTGTTATTAACTATAATACTACCACTTAAAGTAGTTGCTATTAGGGAACCTAAGCCTACAGCTATTGACAGCAGAATCAGAGTAATAACTTATAGTCCAAATGATGTATTCAAATTTACTGGGTATTATAATTATCAAGGATGCATAGAACTTGATAAAGGCGAAGAGGTTATAAACTTATCAATGGGAGATCCAAATGCTTGGTTTATTCAAGAATTTGGTAATAGAATTTTCATTAAACCTATTAAGGATGATGCTACAACAAATATGCTTCTCATTACTAATAAACGTACTTACTTTTTTGAATTACACGCTGAGGAAGTACAAAATATTACTGATTCTAATATGATATTTTATGTAAAATTTTTGTATCCTGATAATGAAAAAAGCAATAATATAAATTCTGCATCATTAACTTCAGAACCAGATTTAGCACATCCGGAAAATTATAATTTTTACTATACTATTAGTGGACATCAAGAAATAGCACCGATAAAGATTTTTGATGATGGGGATTTTACTTATATATATTTCAGAGATAAAAATGCTGCAATGCCAACAGTATATGTAATAGATGATAGACGAAAAGAATCACTAGCGAATTTTAGAATAAGTACTAAGCACCCTAACTTAATGATTATAGAGCAAGTAGCTCCTAGATTATCTTTGAAGTTAGGAAAAAAAGTGGTATATGTGTTTAATGAAGTATTACTACAAAAGTAGTAAATTATTTTCCTAACTAATAATTTTACTATTGAGTATTTTTTTAAATTTTTTACTCTAATCGTAATGTAAGAGTTTATAGTGCACTTATTAAACTGCTGCAAAATTTAAAAAATTATAATAATTAAAACTAACTTTATTTATAAAGTATAGATTAGTATTATAGCTGCTTATTTTTAGTTAATGATCTAAAATATTATTCAATTTTAGTAATCAATATATATTATTAAGAGAACATGGAAAAAGATTTAACTATAGCAAAATCAGCGCCAAATAATATTCAAGCTGAGCAAATGATACTTGGAGCAATTCTAATTAATAATTGTGCACTATATAGTATTAACGAGTTTTTACTACCTGAACATTTTTACGAGCCATTACATAGTAAAATATACCAGTCTATTAATCTTATTATTAGTAAAGGAATTAGTGCTACTCCTATTTCATTAAAAAATATGTTAAATAATGAACCTTCATTTGAAGAAATTGGAGGAATAAATTATCTTGCAAAACTTACAACTTTAGCTTTGAGTGTTATTAATATTAATGAATATGGTAGAATAGTATATGATCTTGCACTCCGCCGTTATCTAATTGAAATTGGTGAAAAAGTAGTAACAAATGCGTATTGTTCTACTTTAGACAAAACAGCTATAAGTCAAATAGAAGCTGCTGAATCACAATTATATGATCTAGTTTCAAAAGGAACTTTAAGTCATGGATTTGCCAAATTACAAGCTTCTGTTGAAGAGTCATGGAAATCAATTTCAGCTGCTATAAAAAATAAAGGCTCAATTAACGGCATTAGTAGTGGTTTTTTAGATCTTGATTGCAAACTTGGAGGATTTAAAAATTCTGATCTATAATATTAGCTGGTAGGCCTTCAATGGGTAAAACTGCTTTAGGAATTAATTTAGCAGTGAATTCTTGTAAAAACTTTTTGTCATCAGCTCAACAAAGTATCAATAATAATGATAAAGTTTCTAGTATAGCACAATCAATTGGTTTCTTTTCATTAGAAATGTCATCTCAGCAGATTGCTACTAGAATTCTTGCTATGGAATCAGAAATCAATAGCTCTGCATTGTCTAATGGCAAGATAAGAGAACAAGAAATTAATAAGTTAAAGATAATTCAAGATGAAATACAACAGTGGAACTTTTTTATAGATGATGCTCCTGCAATATCAATATCTGCAATTAGATCTCGAGCTCGTAGGCTTAAACGTACTCATAATTTAGCAATATTATTTATTGATTATTTACAGTTAATAAAAGTTGATAACAGTAAAGGTCAGTATAACAGAGTGTATGAAATATCTGAAATTACTCAATGCTTAAAAGCACTTGCAAAAGAACTTAATATTCCAATAATTGCATTATCACAATTATCAAGAGCGGTTGAACAAAGGCCAGATAAAAAACCGTTATTATCAGATCTACGAGAATCAGGCTCTATTGAGCAAGATGCAGATATTGTAATGTTTATATATAGAGAAGAATATTATTTATCTAGAGCAGAGCCACCTCTTGATACTCCAGAACACATAGAATGGCAAGAAAGGCAAGATAGATGCCATAATACTGCTGAAATTATTGTTGCTAAGCATCGTAATGGTCCAGTTGGTACAGTAAAGTTATACTATACTAGTCAGTATTCGAAATTTGCTAATATTGTTAAATATCAGCAGCAAGGTTAATATAATTGTGAGGCCATAGTACAGAGAAATAAGTATTGCAGTGGTAGAATTGTAGTTTAATAATAACTCTATAATATGTTTTCTAGCAGCTTTTATATATGCATTCTTTATTATTTTTTCTATTTTAAATGTTTGATCATGTCTGTAATACTTATCTATATTCTGGCATATTATATTTAACCACCCTGGTTATTAAAATGCTTTTTTGGTTTCAAGCATATAAACAATATTCAGTATGGGATACCTTTGTCCATATATTATCTTCCTTAGTTGGCCTTATCTACTAAATATTCTATTTATTCTAAAATCCTAATCCAAAACTAAGTTATATACACATTAAATTTAATGGCTTTTTCCTCTGTTAGTAGTTTTTTCAACAGTAACATTTTGATGAGGTTGATGATTAACAGTATTAGTTATTTGATGCTCATACCTTACTCCTATTTCATGCAACTTACTACCTATTTTAATTACTTTTTGCTGATCTTCATAGCTAAATCTTTTTAAGATTGTCTTAGTTATATCATATAAAAATTGCCAAGACATTTCAGTTAGTTGCTTTAAGGAAAGCTTTTGTATAGATGTTCTAGCTTGAGCATACTTATTTTGCGCTTGTTCGTCTCCTCGTTGTACGTATTCATGTTTGTTTGGCTTATATTTTCGTATTTTGTAAAGCACTAAGTAAACTACGATAATAGCAAATAAAATTATAACTAGATAGTTAAGCATAGTTTAAGCTGTAACCTTGTTATTTGATTGATTCATTTGTAATTATATTTATAAAAAATTATATTATAGCATAATAATTAAAAAATTAAACAAGGTATAAAATTTATGTCATCATGGCTTAATAAGCTTACAACAGCTGTTAGTAAAACAACTAACAAGCTTACAGCACAAATTACTAAACTTTTTTCTGAAAAAACTATAGATCAAAAATCTATTGAACAGCTAGAGGAAATTTTGTTAAGTGCTGATTTTGGTGTTACAGCTACCAATAATATTATAGAAAACTTTAAAAACATTAAATTTAATAAAAATCTTCAGTTCGAAGATTTTAAGGCAGAGTTAGCAACATCAATTATTAAATTTGCTTTTCCTAATGGGAATTCTAAACTAGCTATTAAGCCAGATGTGCTAAATATAATAATTATGTGTGGAATTAATGGTAATGGTAAAACTACTACTATTGGTAAATTATCAAATTATTATAAACTACAAACACAAAAAGTAGCTATAGCTGCTTGTGATACTTTTAGGGCTGCAGCAACAGAGCAGCTAGAAGAATGGGCAAACAGATCAAATAGCCATATATTTAAAGGGGATGCAGGTGCTGATCCAGCAAGTGTAGCATATCAAGCTGTAAATTGGGCAATATCTAATCAAATAAACATCTTGTTTATTGATACAGCTGGTAGATTACACAATCATAAAAATTTAATGGATCAATTGAAAAAGATAAAAAAGGTTATAAATCAGCATCATAGTAGTTCCATATGTTATACCCTGCTTACTTTAGATGCTACTAATGGCCAAAATGCTTTTACTCAAGTTGAACAATTCCAAAATATTATGTTATTGGATGGACTAATTATTACAAAACTTGACAGCACATCAAAAGCAGGAGTAGCTATAGGAATAGCTGAAAAGTTTAAAATTCCTATTTATTTTATTGGTATAGGAGAGAAAATTGATGATATTAAAGAATTTAATTCTAGTGATTTTGTAAATGCAATATTAGGATTTGTACAACTAGAAAAATAGTAAAGGAAAATATAGAAGTATATTTGTTTACATAGGAATTAATTAATGAATAAAGTTACTATAAACCTCAGTGTTAGATTATGAAATTTAGAATTAATATAGCGACTAAGTATAAACAAAAGCATTCGATATTGGACGATATATTGTATATTTGAGATCAAATTATATAACAAAGAATAAGAAATATATTTCAGCGAGTAGATTTATTATAGCTTTAAAAACTATTTTTAATTATGCCATAAAATTTGAATTAATAGATATGATGAAAGAAGAAAAGTTTATTAAAGAAAAGAGTTAGTTAATAAGATATTCTAATATTATTATAAGTTTAAGTATTTTACCACTTTCATGATGTTTTAAGAAATTTTTGAAAAAAATGGGTAACTATAATTAAATGTAACACTAACTGTGTTTAATGGTTTAATTTTAGCAAACTGATCTAGAAAATGGTTATCAGTACGAATTTAAATAATTAATGAATTCAGCAAATAAGTGAGTAAATACATTAATACAAGAGCTATGTCTGTGATAAGCTAATATTTATAATACTGATTTCATAGGAGAGATAAGTTTTTCAATAAAAGACCATTACATCAGTATCATCTTATCAGTTATACCAATTAATATGCTTTTTTTTAATTTTAGTAATTTAAAGTAACTTTCTGCTCAAATGGTGCAGAGGATAATTTTCTAGAAATATATCACCTATCAATTTTGCTTATATATTTTTGACTTATTTATACTTTTTCTTATGGAAAAATATAGAGTAAATTTTTTTGATTGTTGTTTTACTAAATTAAATCTATAATAACTTTTTGTGCAAATTAAGTAAAAATATGGTTATAAGAGGAAAAAATTTACTATTAGCTACAGTCCTGTTATTACTTTACTCGTTTCCGTCATTAGTTTATGGTATAAATGATTTGCAGGAAAATTATTATTTTAAAATATCTGCTGGAATGACAAAACCTAAAGGAGAATTAAATATTGAAAGCGCAAAAAAAATCCTGAAGGCTGATTTCTATCCTGAGTTTCAAGAATTAAAGAATGCTATTGTTAATAGAAATAGTACAATTTATGAAATATCTCTGGGTATGTATTGTACTCGATCAATAAGATTAGAGGTAGGATTGCAGTATGTATCAAATCTTTCATTTGGGGGGGATATAAGCTTAGTTGGAAATGCAGATATTAAGATCAACAATTATAATATAGGAGCGGAAGAATATATTCCTACTACTGCAGGAATGATTAAAGGGTATTGGCATATAATTGATTTATTTAATATAGTATCTGTTTTTGCTACAGGAGGAATAGGAGCATATGGTATTAATATATCACATGAACCAATGTTTATTGTTCCTGGACTTTTGATTGGTGGAGGATTATCACTTAGTATAAGTCGTATAAATTTTGATGTTGAGTGTAATTACGCAAGTTTAAGTGTAAAAAATGATTTATTACCAATTAATTCACAATCATTGGGCAAATTTATGCTGCATAGTTTATATGGGTATAATATACTAGGTAGTATACGGTTTGATTTCTAGTATAGTAGATAGCAGCAGATCAGGAGGAATTTTATTACTAATTTTTTAGATATAAAAAATTTTTATCTTTAGGTTTAGGCTATACATTGAGTAATTCTTAAAAAAAGCCAGAGCTGGTATGATTTTATGTTTTTGCATGCTATACCAAGACATTTTGTAAACCTCAGAGTTTTAGATTAAGAATTTAAGAATTAAAATGGAGAAATATTTGGTAGCCATCATATAGAGCATTTCTTGAATAATTGGCAGTCTTATCGGAAAGGCAATATATTTGTTTTGAGCTAGCAAAAAAGAAGAACAGAGTTTCTACATAATAGAGCACGAAACGCTGGAATGATAAAGGATACTGTGCTTTTGATTTCAGTACCTAATCCAATTGATTTAAACGTATCCTATAAAGTCTCTTTTCTTCGAATCATATCATTGATATTAGCGTTTAAATCTGGTATTGTTACTAAAATCAAAAGCACAGTATCCTTTATCATTCCAGCGTTTCGTGCTCTATCATGTAGAAACTATAACTATTTCAGTAATTAATAATAAAGGAAGACATAATTGAAAAGAAAGTTGAAGGTTGGTTGATAGAAGAAGATAAACGTTCAGGCATAAGAGGACAAAACCATAATTAAAGATAAAAGATAACTAATATAATACTTTAACATATAAAACTTATCAAAAACTTTTAATATCTTTAAATCTTTAATAATGTAAAAAAAAGAAAAAATACATTAAAAATTATGCAATAAAACAATACCTTACCTTTGAATTTTCTATAATAGAAATCTTACACATTCTTATAAGAAAATACACTTTTTTTCTTTGTTTGGTTTGGCTTTATTACTTCTGTTATTTTATAGCAAACTCAAGTAATACAGAGCTGATTAGATAAAAATAAAACTGGTAGCGAAGGAGGGACTTGAACCCCCGACTCGTGGATTATGATTCCACTGCTCTAACCACCTGAGCTACCTCGCCCAAACAATATATAAATATATTTGACTTAAAAAACTTTTAGACCGCATTATAGCTAGCTATATCAATCTGTAATTAAATTGCTTTTTTAAAGCGATTATATAATAGCTTAAAAAAGTGCTAATAATACAATAAATTTTTATATATCAACGTTTAGAAAATTGTGTTTTCTTACGTGCTTTATGTCTACCATATTTTTTACGTTCAACGATACGTGAATCCCGGGTTAAAAGCTTATGCTGCTTCAATATATGACGCAACTCTGGATTAAAATTATTAAGAGCTCTAGATATACCTAATTGTATTGCCCCAGCTTGGCCAGAAAGACCTCCACCTTTTACTGTGCACTTAACATCAAACTGCTGAATAGCATTAGTAACTACTAGTGCACTTAATGCTATTTGCGTATGAGCTAACCGTTTAAAATAACTATTAATTGGCATCCTATTAACTATAATAGCCCCTGTTCCTTGCTTTAGCCAAACTCTTGCAACAGCACATTTTCTGCGCCCAGTTCCATAGCTAGAATATAACCTACTCCCTTTTAGCGAAGCGCTAATTTCCTTAGATTCAGCAGGTAAGTTAGAGCTTAAACCTGATGATACTGTATCTTGAGTTGATATATTAGACATAAATTAAACTATAATTTTATTTTTAATATTTTCAGCAGCAAAGTTATACAATATTGGAGTTTGAGCAATATGCGGATGATCCGGCCCCTTATAAACGTATAAATTACTAAATTGCTTTCTTCCTAATTTATTTGATGGTAACATTCTCTTTACAGCAAGCTGTATAATCCTTTCAGGATAGTTGCTTTGTAGTATCTTACCAGCTGTTGTAACTTTAATGCCACCCGGAAAACCACTATGGTGATAGTAAAGCTTGCCATTTTTTGTATTAGACTTACTACCGGTTAACTTTATTAGCTCTGAATTAATTACAATCACATTGTTACCACAGTCCATATGTGATGTATAAATAGGCTTATCTTTACCACGTAATATTACAGCAATCCTAGCAGCTAAGCGTCCTAAAATTAAATTTGTTGCATCTATTAGAACCCACTTTTTACTAATTTCTGTAGGCTTAACTGAATATGTTTTCACAATATACAAATTTTAAATTAGAATAATTCAAGCAATATCATAAAATTATTTCCAATGCAACAGAATTATTGTTTAAAAACATTTAATGCTTTTTCATTTATATTTTAAATCAAAACGTGGATTTAAAATATAAATGAACTAACTAACTAAAAAAGAAGTTAGAGAAATAGTTATTTAATGTTTTATAAACTATATAACATCTGCTATTAAGTTTTATCTTCATTTTAGTTAATACATAAATTTAACTTTAGCTAGATTAATATTAATTTGTCAACATGACTATAATATCTTAAAGGTGATTGTGCAAATGTAGACATTAATACTTCCCAAAAATTGAGTACCAATTTTCAATTAAACAACTTGAGCTTATAGTTGATAAGCTAAGCGCGGCATAAAACTGTTTTCAAGTATTTTTTTATTATAAAATTATTATAAAAAATTTGACTATAAAATATTATACTATAAAACATTATACTATAAGATTATGGGCTACACAAAAGAAGTGGAAAGTTAATTTTACTTAACTTATAAGCTTCATAAAATTTGCTATTAGCGTGTATATTTGTTAGTTAATATATAACTGTTAACTGTAGCTGTGTTTGTAATATAGTTCTGTAGCATTTATTGCCAAGTATGTGACATAGACTTTAAATAGCTTAAGAAAGATTTATGCTATTTTACTATAGCTCCAAGACACTTGAAGTATTTCAAATGATTTTGCTTATCACATGAAATAATAAATTAGTATATATGAAGTGTAAATTTTCTTTAAGTTATAGAGAACTTAAAGAGATAGTAAGTGTAAGAGGAGCCAAAATATAGATCATATGATTTTTCAAAGATAGTTAATTAAGTTTTCTCCTTGGTAAATCCAATAGACAAGACATATTTAAGATTTAATAGCAATTGACTATCGTAGTAGCAATACCATCAATTATTCTAAGAAAGCACAGGAATGCTGCAGCTACTAAGGTAATTTTTTTTTTCAGAAAGTCTTTAAGAATAATGCTAAAATATAGTGGAGGAGATAGAATTTATATAAAAGAAAATAAAACTAAATCTTTATTCACCATGATATTTTTTCTATTTTTAGAACTTTTTTTTGGATTCTATTTAGCTAATAATTCTAAATTAGCAGTTAAAAATTTATGTTCTTTTTGTAATAAATTATTTTGCTTTGATAAAATTATAGCATTAATTTCTTCAATCCTAGCTTCAATTTTGACCTTATCAGCTTGCTTACAATTCATTCCAAAAGTGGTTATTATATCTACTCCTTGAGGATATACTTTTGCTATACCATCACTGATAGTAAAACTATCAATAATTTTGCCATTATTATGAACTTCTGCTATACCAAATTTTAGTACAACTATTATATGTGAATGCTGAGGTAAAACTGCTAATACTCCTTTTAATCCTGGCAGGACTAACATATCAACAGCATTGTTGTTGTATATTACTTTTTCAAAAGCGAAAATTTTAACTGTAAGCTTTTGTAGATTTGCAAATTTCATAATGTTTTAGACTTTTTGATAGCTTCATCAACACTACCAACCATGTAAAAAGCCATTTCTGGTAAGTCATCATACTTTCCTTCAACTAAACCTTTAAATCCACGAATTGTATCTTGTAAACTAACAAATCTACCTTCTTTGCCTGTAAAAACTTCAGCAACATGAAAAGGTTGAGTTAAAAAACGTTGTATTTTTCTGGCTCGAGAAACAATTTTTTTTTCGTCATCAGATAATTCGTCAACACCTAATATAGCTATTACATCTTGTAGAGACTTATAAGTTTGCAAAATTTTTTGTACCTCTGTAGCTACTAAGTAGTGTTCTTGTCCTACTACATCAGCATCAAGTAATTGTGAACTACTATTTAATGGGTCAACAGCTGGATAGATGCCAAGCTCAGCAATTTTACGACTAAGAACAGTAGTAGCATCAAGATGAGCAAAACAAGCTACTGGAGCTGGATCAGTTAAATCATCAGCTGGTACATAAATTGCCTGTATAGATGTGATAGCTCCAGATTTTGTTGAAGTAATGCGCTCTTGTAAACTTCCTATATCAGTAGCTAGGGTAGGTTGGTAACCTACTGCAGATGGAATACGTCCTAATAATGTAGATATCTCTGCACCTGCTTGAGTAAATCTAAAAATATTGTCAATAAATAGCAGAACCTCACCTTCATGCATATCACGAAATGACTCAGCTATAGTTAACCCTGTTAATGCTACTCTAGCTCTTGCTCCAGGTGGCTCATTCATTTGCCCAAATACTAAAGTAACCTTAGAATTTTCTAAGTTATTAAGATCAATTATATTAGACCCAACCATCTCCTTATATAAATCTCCACCTTCTCTTGTACGTTCTCCAACTCCTGTAAAAACTGTATAGCCCTTGTAAGCTTTAGCTACATTGTTGATAATCTCCATTATTAAGACAGTTTTGCCAACTCCTGCACCACCAAAAAGGCCAATTTTTCCTCCACTTACATATGGAGTAAGTAAATCTATTACTTTAATACCAGTAGCTAATATTTTTCGTGTAGTAGATTGGTTTGCAAATGTTGGAGCATCTTTATGAATCTGAGCAAAATTTTTGCATTTAATAGGACCTAAACCATCTATTGGCTGCCCAGTTACATTTAAAATTCTTCCTAAAATTGATTTACCAACTGGTACTTTAATTTGTTCTTCAGTATCAATTACTTCTACTCCTCTAAATAATCCATCAGTTGAACTCATAGCAAGACACCGCACCACATTATCTCCTATGTGTTGTACAACCTCTAAAACTATTTTTTTATCATTAACATTGCACTCTAAAGCATTTAAAATATAAGGCAAGTGTCCATCAGGGAACATAACATCAACAACTGCTGAAATAACTTGTACAACCTTACCATGCTGCTTATGTTTTTCTTTTAACTTCATTAGTAAATTTTTATCTAATTAAGTATTATGGAACTATAATACGCTTTATCCTATGCTAAAATAGAAAAATGTCAAAATAAAAACGAATAAATATAAGCTAAAGAAAAAAAACTATATAACTATAAGCTAAAATATTTTTATATAAGGTCTTACGATAGTAGACAATTTTCATGCAGTCTTATTTTTTATAGAAAAGGGCATGAAACGCATAATTTTAGCTAATTAAAAAATCTTTCAGTTTATCTCTTGAATAAATTTATAGAATTATGTATCTTTAAGTTGAAGATTGTAATATTCAGGAAGGTTCTAATGTCTAAAGACGTGCTTGTAGAAGGCATATTAACAAATAAGTTACTTAAAGCTCTAGCAGTATCTAATCAATCTAAAGTTTCAGAAGAAAGAATTTTATCATTAGGTAATAATTTAGAAAGAATCTTAAATATTATTTCTAAAAATCCTAGCATACCTCATATTGAAGAATATCATAAATGTCTTTCTGATTTAAATAATCAGGATTTATGTAAAGTATTAAAAATATTACAGGATGTGTTTGTAGGTGATGAAAATAAGGAGTTAAGAGAGGTTATCAATTTACCACTGCTAGATAGATTAACTAAAAAATATAAAGCAGAGCAAGCAGAGGAATTAAAGAATCAAAAAAGTTCTGATAAAGATTTCCCAAATAGCAATATTGAGACGCTGCTACGTGATAGAAATGTTACTAAACAAAATGAATTTCCTAAAAAAGAAGCTAAAAAGATTGGTATATCTGATGGATACGTTGCTACTGAAGAATTAAGTGGGCATACCTTTCTTTTAAAAAAATTTTATAAAAAAGATATCAGTATTGGTAAAAATTTAGCTCAAATGCCAGAAAAAGAAATAGATAAGCTGCAACTAGCTTGGAGCGACAGAAGAGATGCAGTACAAGAATTAATAGCATCTTCCCTATATGAGCTATTATTGTATGGCCGAGCTCCAAAGGAAGCATTGGTAAGACCAGATGAGTCTAATTCAGATTCCCTATATATTAGGTCTAAGTTTCTTGATAATGCAGTACTGCTTTCAAAATTTTCTGGCATGAAAACATCTACAGGACTTAAAGCTGGAGCTAAAAAGTTACAAAAATTAGAAGGATTTGAAAAAGTAATTGCTGCTTGTCATATTCTAGGAGAGTTAGATTATCATTCTGGTAATTTAATGGTACAAGATGGTACAACTATAACTAAAATAGACCATGGTAGATCTTTAATGCAATTTTATGAAGATTTTAAAAGCATGGTTAGTACAACAAATAATATGTTTAATGATCCTTTTCTAAATTATAATTCAGCGATTCAGAAAGGTAATTTATTCTTTGATATTAGAAAATATAATAGCGCACTAAAGCAAATGCTAGCTCAAATAGATGAACATCAAATAGATGCTATAATCGAACAAAAAGCTTTTGAATTAGAAAAATTAGGATTTGACCCAAAGGGCTTTATTGGAAAGGTTAAATTTAAAGGTGAAGCTTTTACTAGCACTCCTATCAATAATTATTATGCACTAATAAAGTTCTATAAAGTTAATTTAAAAGAAAATATTAAAAATATGAAAGAAATTGCAAAAGCAACTGATGTAATAAGTAAGTTTAGCAATGTATCATCTAAATTTAAGAAAGGAATGTGGTTAAAAGCTTTTGCTACTAGTAATATAAAAGATCCAGTTTTGTATGCATACAATCACAATATCAAAATTGATGAAAAAGATGCTTTAACATGGGCTATTGAAAATAATTATCAAATAAGTAGTTTAAGCCATCATAATGTAGAAAAATATACTTGCGAACAACAATGGCAAAAGGATAATGATGGTAAATGGCAAAAAAAGGAGCTTTTAACTCAAATACAAGAAAAAGATATTATTAAATTGAATGCTGCAGATTATATCATAGAAACCGAAAAATGTAGAAAAGATCTTGAAAAGCAATTACTATTGAAACAATCGCAAAATATGTTAGTAAGAAAGTTACCATCAGAAAAAGTAAAAAATTTTGATGATTCTGAGTTAGTAAAAAAGAGAATGTTATTAAAGCCTAAAATGAGTCATCGAATAAAAATTCAAAAAAATCGCCCAGCTAGCCATAATAAAAGTTTTTGAAGTAGATAATATATTTTGCAGCAATATTACAAACATCAGTTTTTGATTAAGAAACTATTAATACATTGAATACAGTTTCAATGATTAAATGTTTACGTAGTGAATCTCAAACAGAGGTGAAAATTTTATTTTCCATATTTTTCTTTATACCAGTTACCAATGTCAGTTGTTGATATAAAGATCAGAAAATAATTCTGAATTTTAAATAGCATTTTATCACCATATATAAAACTAATATGCTTGATTAATTCAGAAACAGGATCCTACGGCTATATTTGTCTATAGTTAATTTAAGGTTCTTGAATAATTAGCAAATGTAATTTTAATCCCAAAAAACCAACATTTATTAAGAGCAGTAATATTAACGTTATTTCTGAAAGCTTTTTTTGAATGATAGATCGAAATTGATATAGAATCTATGCAGGATAAGTCAGTAGGCTTACTAAGAAATGACAATACTATTCACAAATAAGAAATTAAATAGTTTAATATTCTCACTTTATAATGTAGTAAAACAGCAGTATTATATTAAAATCAGATTATTTGTATAATTGTAAATAACTAGTATAACAATATTTAAAGTTTTTTTTAAAGAGACTGATGATATAGCTCTATTGTTAGAATCGTTATCTAAAACTGATATTAAATACAATTGTTGACAGGACTAGTATATTAAGTCACTATTTTTTATATAGATGTTTTATTACATGATTTGGTTGTTATACATTTATAATTGCTAACTAAGGAATTAAAGGGAATTTAAAATGCCAGCATTAAATATAGACCTAATTTTAGTAGGTTGTTCTTGATAACAAATTTAGCTATAGGGTTATGGTATGGTAAGGGAGTAAAATCTATAAAAGACTATGCTCTGGTGGAAAAAATTTCAGCACAACTGCACTTACAGCAACTTTAATAGCTACTTGGATTGGCGGAGGAACTTTTAGTTTTGGATTATATGAAATATACTCAATTGGAATACTTGCATTACTTTCCGTTATAGGGCAAACATTGGGATTACTTTGTTATGCTTATATCTTAATTCCAAGAATGCAGGAGTTTTTTGGTAAGTTATCAGTTGCAGAAGTAATGGGAGATCTTTATGGCAAACATGTTAGAATTGTTACAGCTATTTGTTCTATAATAAGATCATCAACAGCAATCGCTATGCAGATTAAAGTTTTTTCCACCATGTTTAATCACTTTTTAGATATAGATAGTTTATATGCAACTTTAATTAGTAGTATGGTAGTCGTTATATATTCAGCTTTTGGAGGAATTAGGGCTGTAGTATTTACTGATATTTTTCAAGCTTTAGCTTTTGGAGCTTTTATTCCGACTTTAGCAATACTTATTTGGAGTATGTTTGGCAGTTGGAAATCTATAGTAAATACTGTAACTACTAATCCTATATTAGACTATAAAATATTGCTAGACTATAACAATCAAAATACTCTGAAATATTATGGTGTATTTGTCTACTGTATATTACCATGCTTTAGCCCAGCTATGTTTCATAGAGTTTTAATTGCACGTAATACAGTACAAGCTGTTAGTGCCTTTAAAGTTATGATTTCTATGTATTTATTGTTTTGTCTATTTGTAGGGTTTATAGGATTAACATTACTTTCATCACATCAGACAATAGAAGCTAATAATTTAGTACCATATATAATAGATAGCTATGCTTATACTGGATTTAAAGGATTAGTAATAATTGGAATATCTGCAATGATTATGTCAACAGCAGATTCATGGATTAATTCAGCTTCTATTATTTTTGTTAATGACTTATGTAAACCTTTAGGTTTATTTAACAATAATCAAAAACTAGAAATTATAGCAGTAAGAGCATTTGCTATATCCATTGGAGTATTGGGATTATGTATGGCGTTGTCACAACAAAATTTGTTAGGAATATTATTATTTGGGGCTAGTTTTTATACCCCAATAGTAGGAATACCATTACTGTTTACAATTTTAGGTTTTAGAACTACTACTAGAGTGATATTAGCTGGAATGGCTGCTGCAGTATCAACTACATTTGTTTGGAGTAAATACTTTAATGCAGCGCTACCAATAGGTGACATCATACCAGCTACTATAGCAAATTTTACAGTAATGATGATAATGCATTATGGCCTTGGCGAGCCAGGTGGGTGGGTTGGTCCTAGTGATCGTGGACCACTAAATGTTCTTAAAGAAAAACGTAAACAACAAATTAATACTATTTCTAGTTTCTTTAAATCACTAGCAATTAACTTGAGTTGGAATAATATTTGTGCTTATTGTAATAATGAAACATTTCGTGGTAAGCACTATTATATTGAGTATGCAGCTGTTACTATATTATCATTAATGGTTATGTCATTATGTGGGCAAGTAGAGCATAAAGCTGCTTCAGTATGGTTGATTACTAAAATATCTATTACTCTTTTAGGATTTATAATAACTACATTATTACTCTATAATAAGAAATGGAATGAAGATTTTCGAAATAAATATCTAGGCTTTATTTGGCATATTGCAATATTTTATACTTTAGTATTTAGCAATACTTTACTAACATTAATTGGCGGTTCATCACCAATATTACTAATGTGTTTTATACTAACTTAGTTGTAACAGGATATTATTACAATGGCATACAGCTTTGTTATGATATTATTAGGTGTCCAGTTGGTACTGTAGTTTTTAATATGTTAGCTAGCTATGGAGGCTACTTAGTGATTATGATAAAGTTAATAATGACTTAGAATTATATGTTATGTGGGCAATAATATTATTAGCGCAATATTATTGCTATTAGATTAAGCAAAATCAGTTTGTTAGTAACACAAAATGTATGCTACACTAAGGATAATGTTGATGTACTTAATCTACGTTTAGATGATAAAAGTCAAAAAATGGAAGCACTTCTTGAGACTAAAAAATATATACTTAATAATTTAAGTCATGAAATAAAGTCTCCTTATCTGTAGCACGTACTGCATTAATTTACTGAATAAAAGCTACCAAAATACTATAAGAAGCGAGATTCTAGGAGAAAGAAAGAGTATTAACTATAATAACATTAGCTAATTCTGGTATTGAGAATTGTATCATATAGAAAATTTACTTGATTTATCGAATTGAACAAGGCGAATGTATTTGATATAGAGTTAAATAATTTTCAATTATGTTAAAAGAAATAGTTGCTGAATGTAGTAAACTCAACGTAACTGAAAACCATATAATTAGTTTAAATTATGTGATCAAGCTGAAACTATGTTTGAGTTTGATTATGCTAGAATAAGAAAAGTAATGCTAAATCTTATTTCAAATGCAATTCAATGCCCTTCTTTTTCTAGTATAGTTTTTAAATATGGGCTTTTATGAAAACTTGCATTGTCCATCACAACTACAGAATTATTAGGTAATTTCGGTATTAAATCATGTTTTACTCAACCGTTAAATAATATTACAGTCAAAAATTGATACGGTTAGCAGCGATTTATTATGTGCCTATAGTTCTTTTTGACGGATGCCAATCATGCATTCCGTAACATCTCATGCCTTCATATCCGTTAGTTCTAGGAGCACTAGAAATAAAACCGCTCTCTCATAAGACAATAACCTTTCCTTA
>NZ_LANP01000008.1 GCF_000964595.1 Orientia chuto str. Dubai
TATACTAGAGAGAGTAGAAAATTTTATTCCTAATGTTTTTAATGTTTCTAATTTTTCTACATCGAGCAATAATTGTTGCAGTACTCCTTGCAAAGCACCTAATTTATCATTATTAATCCTTCGAAGCATGCTACTAATACTACAACCTTAATCCGATTGGTTCAATTAGTTCATTAAATTTTGTTAAGTGTTTGAATTTTTAAAGTCATCCAACAGATTCTTAAAATGAGAATCTTCTTGAGAATCTTTTGGGTAATAAAATTCTGAAAAACTTCACTCAAAAAACTTATAGTTTCTGGATAAGTTTAACTCAGGTATTGATCACAATGCTCTTTAAAGGCCTATCGGCTTGTTGTGTTGTTTTAGTATGTGGACTCATATTACAAACTTTTGTTAGTGAAGATAATAGCCCATTAAACCACTCGCTATACTCATTTTCTAAATAAACAATAAAATTAATATAGTATATCTCGATTTAGAGTCAAGTTAATTCCTTAAAAAAGAAACTATTTTTAGTTATACTTGAAGATTTATTAAGTATTTGTTCGCTAGTGTTTTAGATAACTTATTTGTACTTTTCTGCAAATAGACTATCTAATAGTCAATCTAACTACCTTCTAATACTAACTCCTGGGATTATATTTGCTATAATAGGAAGAGAAAAGTGAAAATAGCAATTAAGAACACTTATACAAAAATATTAAAGAAATTAAACATATAGTTCATTGAGATTAAGGTTATCTCTCAGTTGAAGTATAATATTAAATTAGCACTTAACTTATAGCAGCATGTATTATAAAGTTATATTATCAATTCAGTTTTTTAAAATCATTTAAAAAAGCTTTGCAATAATGATTATTGCTGCTGTTAAAGCCTATTTTTTGCCATAATATACAGCAGAGATTATTTATAATAAAATTATGTCAGTAGCGCAATTATCAATAAACATTTTCTTCATTAGGTTGGCAGTAAAAGGAGAATTATTAATAAATTATTAGAACACCTTCCTTCGGGACTATACTATAATTAGTATGAACCTGGTGGAGGGGCTTTTCAAGTTAAGCATCTTTTTAAACAATGTTTTTTATCTGATATTAATCTTGATTTAATCACCAGCTATCACGCTGTAAAAAAGAATCCAGAAGAGGTTAATAGATTACTAAATCTATATCATGAAAACATTCAGAAAATTATTACTATAGAATAAGAGATAATTATTGTTAATATAACTTAATAATGTTTTAGACAATCATCATTCTGTAACTTCAGCAATTTATCTTCTTTTAAATGTGATGCAACTGATGTCAATTTACATCCTAATGCTTGTTGATCTTCACAGAGCTTAATTATACTTTTAGTTAGCTTTAAACGTTTAATTGTATCTGCAGTACTTATCTGCCTCACATGCAAAGCTAATTTGAAAGCAGTTCGTTCATCATTATATCTTGTATATTAACATCTGTACCTGCTTTTATAAGAACATTTACAGTGCCTGAATAACCTTTATTAGCAGCATAGTAAAGCAGTTTTTCCATCATTATCTTGTATATTAACATCTATTCTTTTATAAGAACATTTACAGTGCCTGAATAACCTTTATTGGCAGCATAATGTAAAGCAGTTTTTCCACCATTATCTTGTATATTAACATCTGCACCTGCTTTTATAAGAACATTTACAGTGCCTGAATAACCTTTATCAGCAGCATAATGTAAAGCAGTTTGTCCATCATTATTTTTTATATTAACATCTGCACTTCCAAGTATAAGCAGCCTGATAATTTCTGAATAATCTGCCATAGCAGCATAATGTGCAGCAGTACAATTATTCTTATCACCTATATTAAGATCTGCACCTGCAGATATAAGAGACTTAATAGCACTTAAATTACCAATCATAGCAGCCATCTGTAAAGCAGTTAATCCAATGTTAATAGCTTTTATATCAAGATTTATACCTGCTTTTATAAGAATATTTACTGCCTCTGGATTATGTTGTTGAACAGCAAATGGATGCGTAGGTTCTCCTGTATCTTGCTGTCCATGATATTCCTTAGCAAAAGCTTTTTCAACATTATCGAGATCAATTTTTGTATTAAATCTCAAATTGAATATAAACAGCTTATTTAGTAAGCTCTCACTGTAGTAACATAACATTGTTTTTCATCTCTAGCTTTAATAAATTATACCTACCCCATTAACATACTCCAATCTCAGATAAAATCTTGGAAAGAAGTAAATCTTTTAATCATTCCAATATTTTAATTAAAAAAGTTGTACTGGAATATCAAATGAACAACGTAATCATGTTAATGAACTTATCATTACTAACTATTAAACTTGCTAGTAATTAAATCCGCCATCCAAAACGCATATTAAGTAGCATATTGTTAGCAATTGTGCTACATTCAATGTCGAAATACTTTTAATAAGTCTACTGTTGCCTAATCTCTACACAACATAGTATAATACCTGTAACTATAGATACTAAGCATAGTTTAGCATGAACGCTATTTAATAATACTATTCCTAGACCTACTTCAGCTAGCACTATACTTCATTTATCTATAATTAAGCCTTCAAAATAACCTCGATATAATGACCAATATAACTTTTGTATATTATAACCATCTGTAGCTGTAATTATAGCATGAGAAAACTTATTCTACTAAGAAGTTAAAATTAGCTGAACATCTTTAAACGCAGATATTACATGCGATAATTAGGTTGCACACATGCACATTTCTTACTTATGCAAAGTTTTGTATTAGTTGGCATTATGGTTAAGAATTTCTAGTACATTCATTCTGTGCAACTTTGATATATACTGTCATTTGGTTCTCTAAACTAACTCTAGCATAAGTACCAGTTGATTTTTTTTACCTATGATTCAATGTTGCACCAATTATATACTGACCTGCACCTGCAATCCAACGTCCTAATGTTCTTCTTAAATCGTGTATTCTTAAATTTTCTATGCGCCTTTTGACAAATTTTATACCATGCTCTATATGGATACTCTAATTGTCCGCTTTTGCTACTATATTTGTAGCCCATTCACTTTTAGATTCTAATTTCCTCTTTTATAAGATTTCTATTACCTCTTCCGTATTTTTTTAACAAAATATATATTGTTCCATTTCATCTCTAACACATTTGTTTTTCTAGCTCCAGTATATAACGCTACGAAGCAGCGTATAATGCATGAATTTTTGTTAAAAATGAACAAACAAATACAAGTTATAATTTTTCTAGTAGGCAAGATAACATATACTATACAGTGCTAATACCAGATTATGTAAATCAAAAATTCAAAAATATACAAACATTAATGAGTGAGGTAGAACGAACTGAAACAAGAAGAAATACCAGCTATTAAAAGATATAGCAATATCTTCGCCAGATGATAAAGAGTTGAATTTAGATGATAGAATAGAGATTACACACCGAATAGTTAAGAAGATGAAATGGGTGAAACTGGAGTGCAGATAGATATTCATAAACCTCATAGAGGCGATAAACATGTACATGTTTACTACTAGAGATTCAAAGAAGAAGATGGAACAAGTTTAGGAGCAAAGGCTGTTGATTTAGAACCGCAATTTAGAACAACAAAAGGTAAGGCATTTATCATTCCAGAATCTAAAATTATTCATGAAAAGGTAAGTAACAAACGAATATTTTGCTGACTTAGGATTGGATAACAGAGTAGATCAGATAAGTACAGTACCAGCATATTGGTCCTATTGAATAAGAAGCTTTATTAATTAAATGGCCAAATAGTTACGAAAAGAGGCCCATCTTAAGATTATTAGCGATACTAATGAAGTATTAAATCATATAACGAATATCAATCTTGTTTTCACTAAACAGGATGTTGAAAGAGCTGTTAAAGATATGATAGCTAAAAGACAAATAATAGTCAGGCAAGTATTAAAATCAAATAGAGTATTAAAGTTATATCATGAAAATGGTCAAAATAGTGAATACTATATGACTAAAGAGGTTAAAAGAAGAAGCAGCAAGAATAAATTGCTAATAAAATCAATAATCAGATTCATTACAATGATATTTATCACCTAAAAATGATATAGGCAGCCTAACAAATATTAGTGAAGAGTAAGAGTTAAGGCGTATTTTGTTTAGTAATTTAAGATTGCTATAAGAGGCAGGGACAGAAAGTCATAGGGTTAGCCCCTACGCATATGCAAAAAACCTATTATCTTCATACTGCTACCATCTGCTATAAAATCAATCTTTCTATAGACAAAGTTTAATGCAATAGTTGTCGCAAAATTAGTTACGCTGCTCTGTTTAGTTATATAATTATGTATTTTTATATCATTACTGGCTTTGATTTCTTAATCTTCTATATTTTTTCCTTAAAAGCGTTTTGTAAATCTTGATTAGTAGGAATACCATAATCATGATTTAAATCTTGAGGAATTTGAGCAACTTTAAAGGCAATCTGTGCTACTTTATCTGAGTGGTTTCTAGTCCATAGAGCCCCTTTTTTTTGCTGTTTACTTCTGATGTTTGAGCAATAATTTTTTTAATACAAGTTTATTAATGTTACGATTGATAGTAGCAGGGTTTTGAGATACATAATAGTTTATTATACTATGGCTAAGTTGCTTCATTTCTTTCTTAGTCTTAGTTATTTCTTGCTTAATCGATTGTTGTTCAGGTAGGTTATTTTATACAAAATGTTTATCATATCCTCCACATTTGTTCTCATAGTTTCTTATCTATTTGTTTTTATTGCTAGACTATTTAATCATGCAAAATTATTCAATCCCCTACATACACTAGTATTTTTTCATTCTATAAAAAACTTTAATCCATCATAAGCTATATTAACATTTTCTGGCAGAATATGCTGAATTTGATAATAATCAATTGTATGATTCATATTTGTTAAATAAATTTTTTTAGGCATGAATTTTTTATTCCATTTAATAATCTCATCTAATCCTGCATGAGCATCAGTTGCTATTTTTTGCAAACAATCTAGCACCCAAACATCAATCTTATGGAGAAATTGATGACTTTTTTCAGGAAATTCTCTAACATCATTTGAATAAACAAAATTTTTAATTCTTATTCCTAAGCTATTAATTTCTCCATGATTTTGCTGAAAAGTAATTATTTCTTTACCATTAATATTAATCATACTATAGTCATCGATTTTTATAGCATTCAACAAATTTTTTTTAAATAAATAACTATAGTTTTTAGTAATATAATCTATAGTTTCCACATTAGCATAAACATCTAAAGCACAACTATTTTGATATGCAAAAACTCTTAAATTATCTATACCTGCTACATGATCAGAATGACGGTGAGTAAGAATTACAGCATCCAGCTTTGTAATATTAGCTCTTAACAATTGAAACCTAATATCACAACCACAATCAATTAAAATTGAAACTTCGTTATTATATTGAAGGTATAAAGATGATCTTAACCTTTTATTAAACTCAGTATCAGAAATGCAAACTGAGCATTTGCAGCCAACAATAGGTACTCCTAAAGATGGCCCACATCCTAAAACAACAATTTTCCACATAAATTTTTACAAAATATCTTTAAAATTATATTGATTAATACTTACTTAACATATAATATAAACACTAAAATATATATAAAATATAACAGGAAAATAAAAATCATGAAAGCATGGTTATATGATTTTAATGGGTGGAATGTTAAGTTATTCTTAATAATTAATCAAATTACGAATAGTAATGAATATATAGCTAAAATATTCTATTATATTTCTAGAATATTCTATGCTAAAAATTTTACAATATATTATTTATTACTAGCTTTTTATTTTTTTTCTAAACTTAGAAATTATTACAGTGAAGACCGTGCTCGGCAATTTAATATAACTTTCGATTATTTGTTACATGTGGGAGCAGCATATGTAATGTTTTTACTGATATATAACAAATTAAAGCATCTGTTTAGTTTTACTAGACCTTGCTGCTCACTATCAGAAATACAAACAGTTATAGATTTTAAAACAGAATATATTAATTGCTTTACTAGTTTCCCCAGTGCTCATACTGGAATCGCATTTTTTATCACATTTTTTTTATGGGATAAGTTAAATACAATAGGCAAATTTATAGGAGTAATAGTAGTTGTAATGGTAGGAGTATCAAGAATAGCATTGGCAATGCATTATCCAGCTGACGTTATATATTCTTGTATTATTACAGCAATAATTATATATATTGTTAAAATTATACTAAACATAAAAATAATAAGAACATTTACACAGGCTATTCAAAATAAAATATATATGCTAGCTTCTAAAATTATGAATTGATAGGCTAAAACGATTTGCTTTTCTCTTAAAGGTTTAATATGCTTTTCTGTATAAAGAAAAGCAATAACAAATATAAGAACAACAAAGTGCTTATAATTTGCCTAATAAATCAGAAAAGGAAGTATTAGCATCAAGGTATAAAGCATATATGAAGTTAATTACTTAATGAGCTATAACAGCATATGCAATATTAAGTACTGTTTTTTTTATAGTCAATATAAAGATTAAGATAATAATAGAAGAAAATTGCAATATAGAAGGCATATAAAATCAAAGAATTATTCCACTCTTTCAAGACACATTATTTTCAATATATCAATTACATCATTTAAATCATTTGTGTAACTTTATTAATTCTTTTATTTATATAAAAATCAGCATTTTAAATAACTTAATGCTCTGAAAACAGCAAAGTTTTATAATTTTACTTCAGTGCTGCTTACATTGTTTGCATTGTCATTAACTACTTTTTCAATTCTAAACTTAGCTTCGCTTAGTTTTTTTTCACAATGTTTCTTTAGAGCAGCCCCTCTTTCAAAAGCTTTAATAATATCCTCTAGCTTTTCCTGCCCAGAATCTACTATTTTAACTATTTGTTCTAGCTCATTTAATGCTTCCTCAAAGCTCATATCATCAATAGATTTTTCTTTATTCATTAATAATTATAATTTAGAATATAAATTTTAATTTAACACTATTAATACTAAGTATGCAAGTTAGAATTTATCAACTATCTAAATCACCAACTCAATCAGGTTTAACTAGTAAGCTTTGGGTAGTAGATTTCTACTGCGGGGAACAAAATAACAGATTTATTGATAGAATACTAGGATGGACTGGTACTACTAATCCCCAAGCTGCAACAATAATTCACTTTAATAATAAATCAAGCGCAGTAAAATTTTGCCTTAATAACTATTTGGATTATGAATTAATTACACCTAAGCCTCGAAAATTGATTCCAAAAAGCTATGCAGAAAATTTCAAGTAACATTTACACAATGATATTATATATTTTTCAAGAAAGAATCAATTTCATGTATTGAGTTAATACTACTGCATTTAAAATTATATTGCCCTTGTTTAGCTAAATTAATTAAAACTTTTCCAGGTCCTATTTCAACAAATCTACTAACATTTTTTTTTTGCAATAAATTTAAAATTTCCCGCCATCTTACAGTCCTTTCTATCTGTTTTATTAAGCAATTTTTAATGTCAACTGGCATAGTAACAATATCGGCACTATAATTAGCAATAACTGCAGTTTTAGGGGGCTTAATATCTGCTTTGTCGATCGCTTGCTGAAATATTTTTGTAGCTTTTGCCATTAATGAACAGTGAAATGGGCCGCTTACATTTAATCTGATAGCTTTTTTTCCATAAGCACGTAACATTTCTATTGCTAAATTAATTGCAGCAGTATGACCACTAATAACTACCCGCCCCAATATATTATCATTAGCAATCTCACATACTCCAATAGTGGAACAATGCTTAAGAATAGGCTTCAATTCTTCCATAGTAATGCCAAAGCAAGCTGCCATATTACCACTGCATTCAGATGCTGCAGCATGCATAGCATCGGCTCTAACTTTTAATAATTTTGTAACACCATATAATGGTAAACTATCTGCAGCACATAGCGCACTATACTCCCCTAAAGAATGACCAGCTACATAATCTGCTATTTGAAAACATTTTCTAGCAGACTGGTGTTCTAATACCCTGATTATTGCCATTGACATTGCCATAATTGCTAATTGAGCATATTTAGTTAAAGTTAGAGTATTAATAGGCCCATTAAACATAATATTTGTTAGTCTTTCAGACATAACATCGTTTATTTCATGAAAAACATCCCTAGCTACAGAAAAATTCTCATATAAATCTTTTCCCATACCAACAAATTGTAATCCTTGACCAGGAAAAGCAAATACTGTATACATAAGATATACCTTCATTCTATAGATTTTAGAGATAATATATAATATGAAAATTATTAAATTAATCTTTCTCATCATTATTATCAATATTTATTTATTGTATTCAGTATTGTCTCAAGAATCATATGAAAATATGACATATCAGCATTTGAAAAATAAGCAGTGGGATGATGCTGTGTTATCTGCTAAAAATTCTGATAATAAAATTTTATACAACATAGCTTTATCGCAAAAATTTCTGCATCATAATAATGATATAACATTAGAAGAGATTACAGATTTTCTACAAGCTAATCCCAATTATCCACAAGAAAAATCTATAGCTAGACAAGCTGAAAAAGTTATTAATAATTTTACTGACCAAAATCTAATAATTACATGGTTTAATAAAAATCATCCTCAAACAGCTAGAGGCCATTACTATCATGCTTTAGCAGCGCAGAAAAATATAGTAGATCTAAATATAAGAAAGAAGATAATACATACAGCTTGGAAATTTTGTGATACAGATTACATAGTGCCCTTTTTAGATAATTTTGCTCATCTATTAACAAAAGATGATTATTATGCTAAGGTAGCGCAGTTTATATTAGCAAATAAACTTACTAGTGCTAAAGCTTTATTAAGCAAAATCAGCAATAAAACCTTAAATCATCAGGTTTTAAACTTCATGATTGCAGCAGCAAATAATAATGCTAACACAGCAGATTTATTTGCCAAATTACCAATGGATTATAGATATAAAAATGAGGTGTTATATAGCTTTTTAACTTACAAGCTAAAAAATAATGATTATACTATTGAACTAGAGCAACTTTTTGCTCAAGTTATGGAATCAAAAATTACAGATAATTTTTTATTTTCTCCAGATTTATGGTGGCAATTAAGATCAACCGCTGCAAAGGGATTGCTAACTACTAGTAATTACTCTGCTGCTTATAATATTGTAAAAGACGCTACAACTAATAATTTACGCGATTCTATTGAAGCTTGCTGGCTTGCTGGATGGATTGCTCTTAGATTTTTAAATAACTCAACTGATGCTATTACCAATTTTATTAAGATGACACAAATAGTTACACAACCTATAGACATCTCAAAGGCATATTACTGGTTAGGTAGATCTTACCAAGCAGCTGCAAACAATCAAGCTGCTCAAAATTATTATAAAGAAGCTGCACAGTATCCACATACATTCTATGGGCAATTAGCTATGCTTGAAACTGAGAATAAAATTTTACCACTTTTTTCTGATTCTCAAATTGATATAAAAAATGTTGAATTTAGCGATATTGAATGCATAATAGCTGCGGAAATGTTGCTAAGCCATGATTTACTAGCATTATCAAAAATATATGCGATACAAGCTATAAAACACGCTAAAAACAATATCGAAATTTATGCCATTATACGCAGACTAATTAACATGAAAGAATTGATTGGCATAAAAGAAGTGTCTTATATTGCCATGCTAACTAAATTTGCTGCATGTGAATCGTTATTTTCTACTCACTATTCTTATCCTACTCCATATCACATGATAGATTCTTATATAGATAAGGACATACTATATAGCACTATTAGACAGGAATCAGTGTTTGATCAATGGGCTATCGGAGCATCTAATGATCAAGGATTGATGCAAATAATGCCTGCGACAGCACAAGAGGTTGCTACTAAATTTTTAAAAGTTCCGCATATAACCACTAAGCTAATTGATGATCCTAGCCATAACATTAAACTTGGTAGTTACTACTGGAAAAGAATGTTAGAGATTAATAATGGTTCATATATACTAGCTACTGCTTCGTATAATGCTGGTCCATCTCGAGTTAGAGGTAGAACAGGAATGAAGGGTTGGATAGAAATATATGGTGATCCATGCAAATATAAAGATGATAAGTATAAGGTGATTGATTGGATAGAAATGATTCCATTCAATAAGCGAAACTATATACAAAGAGTGTTAGAAAATATTCACGTATATAGAGCTGTTCTTAGTAAGCAAAGTAATGAAATATATTATATTGATTTTTTGTTTTGATTAAATTCCCTATTTACATTAAAGATATTTAATTTAAAAGACTTTTGAAACTTAAATATAATAAGCAATTCTTTATTAATATCATTGTCTATAGGTAAAATTGGTCTTGTAAAGCAGATAGAATCAGTATGAAGATGAAAATAGGTTTTGCATAAAACTGATTGTGCACCCTATAATTCTACCTTTTGAATAAAAATTTTAGAATAATTTGTAAAAATGTTATTTTCTAGAATCACTGCTATAGCTATATTTTTGGAGGCACAAAATGCAACATACAGTATACGATATTATAATTAATGATTGTAATATTGCTAAAAATAACAGTAGCAATATTGGCATAATTTTTTTTATCGTTTTATTGGAAATTTTATTCCAGCAGGGTGGAAAAATCTGATTGGAGATAATGGAAAAGCTTTAAGCAAAACCTGTAAACAACTCCTATCATTCATAGTATTTATACTGCAGCGCTATTATAACAACAATATAGAGGAATTACAGGAGAGTTATAAGCTTTTTTTGAGGATAAGTTAAATGTTTGTCAACGCAGGGTTGGTAATGCTTGGTAGAATTAACATTGTCTATTGAAAAGGCCTCAAAGGCATATTCAATACAAAGAAGAAGAATTTTTATTCAAAAGGTCGAATATAGGGAGCATAATCATTCTTATGCAAAACCTATTTTCATCTTCATACTGATTCTATCTGCTTTACAAGATCAATTTTACCTATAGACAATAATTATGCAAAAAACATATTCTATACCGAGCGCACATATTCAAGCTCAAAATAATTTTTTAACATACTGAATACAGCTTCAACAATTGAATGTGTATGTAGTAAAAAAATAGAGACAAGAGTTTATTTCCCATATTTTATGTTATCACTTTAATCTTTGATTATCAAGATCAGGAAACAATTTTTGTTTTAAATAGCATTTAAATAACAAATTAGTAATATGCTTGGTGAATTCAGGAATATAGGTTTATCATCTGCATTTTCTTTAGTTAGTTTAAGGCCTTGGATTTTCCATTGTTCATTAATTAATAAATGTAATGTTAATTTCCAAAATCAACCTTTACTAGGTTGCCTAAGAGCTGCAATATTACAATAAATAATGCTATTTTGTTAACTATAATTGTTAACTATAAGAGGATACTTAATATGTACTTGCGCGATTAAGTTTATCATTGATTGCAACTCCTATGCCTATGTTAGGTATAGGAGCAATAGCGATAGTATTAACTTGATTGAGAGGATTTTGTGCATAATTGTCTAGTTGGTGTAACATATGATATAAGTTTGTTGCTGCTTCTATTAAATTAGTGCTTGGGCTGAGGTTTAAACAATACTTTCCTTGTAAAACATTACATCCATAATTTAATCCAACTTCTTTTGGAAAAAGCTTTATTGCGTTTAACCTGATTTTAGTAATAGGAGAATAGTGTTTTAACATCATTCCTGGGGCTTTTAACAAGTTATTATGTTGTTTTTTTTCTGGAGTAATAGAATTTTGCCCAGTGATAGTTCTTATTATTTCTTGGGTAATAAATCCATGACGTAATATTGTTGGCTTTGCAGTGGTAGTATCGATTATAGTAGATTCTAGTCCATAAGCAGATCTTTGCCCCTTAAGAATGAATATTTCTGGAGAATTTTGAAAATGAATATTAGCATGCTGATAGGTAGTCGGACTAAGATAACCTGATATATTAGCGCTTGGAGCAGCAATTGGTTTTTGTGTTAATTGTAGTAATCTAAGGGCTGTTTTATGAGCTGGAATTCTAATTGCTACAGTATCAAGATTTGCTGTAGCTTTGCTGCTGATTTTTGCAGATTTGTTAAGTGGTACAATTAGACTAATTGGGCCTGGCCATAAAGTTGCTAGTTTTATAGCAAGATCATTAAATATGCCTATAGTTTGAGCAGCTTGTATGTTACTGACATGAATAATTAATGGATTATTGATTGGCCTAGCTTTTACTTTATAAATATTTTGGCAAGCGCTGTCATTGGTAGCATCAGCTCCTATGCCATATACAGTTTCAGTAGGAAATATAACTAATTTTCCTTCATTGATAAATTGAACAGCAGTATTTATATCACTTAATTTCACTATTAGTATATCTTGTTTATATTAGTTAGGTATAATACTCCATTATTTTGTAAAAAGGAGCTATATTATTACAAATCTGAACTACATATTGTAATATAATCTTGCGGTTATGGGTAAGTTGTTCATCAGAACTATTAACTTCTACATTATTTAGAAATTCTACAACTAGCAAACTTAAAGCTGATAATTGATCAAGATCTGAATTAAGATTTTCAGTTGAGAATTGAGCTGCTGATTCTTTAATGTTAATATTTTGAATTTGTTGATATAGTATTTTTTCTTGTTGAGTTATAATTTACTAATATCAATTTTTGTTTGATGAGTGTTTTTATCTTTAATGATATTAAATGCTCTTTTATATGATTGAAGAAATTTTTGTCCTTTTGATGATGCTAAAAATGTATCCAGAATATTTATTTTTGATTCTAGTTCAGTAAGATTATCATAGTTATTGTGCTCGAATATTGTTTCAACTAACAATTTGTTAAACTTTGCTTTAAGTAGATATTTTGCTTTATCTATTATAAATAGTAGTACTTCTGTAATTAGATCATTAGTATAAATGTTATGAAGCTGATAGATAAAAGTCAATAAGTCTAATAATTTTATTTGTATTTTGTTAGTTAAAATTATTCTGACAATACTAAAAGCATATCTACGCAATGCGAAAGGATCTTTTGAGCTAGTAGCTCTTTCTCCAGCTAAATAAAGGCTAGTTAAACTATCTATCTTATCAGCTAAAGCTAGAATTGCTGCCTTACCATTAGGTACTTCATCATCAATGTTAATGGGAGAATAATGGTTACCTATTATATTGGCAATTGTAGCACCTAAATTATCATTTAAAGCATAGTATTTTCCTATTATTCCCTGCAGATTAGGAAATTCTTGTACAACTTCTGAAATTAAGTCTGATTTGCATAATTCAGCTGCAATAGCTAATTCTTGATCATTTGGAGCTAATTGGTTGCATATTTGTTTTATTCGCTGTACTTTATCAAATACACTGCCAATTTTTGTATGAAAAACTATTGTTTTTAATTTTTCTACTTTGCTAAATAATGTGAATTTGCAGTCTTGATTGAAAAAATATCTAGCATCAGTTAATCGTGATGATAATACTTTTTTATTTCCTTCGATAATATTGCTACAATCTGTAGGGTTAATATTAGTCACAAATAAAAAATGTGGAGATAGTTTATTGTTGTTGTCTCTTGTAGTAAAGTATTTTTGATGAGTTTGTACAGAAGTAGTGATAATTTCTTCTGGTAAAATAAGGAATTGATTAGGTATTGTACTATGCAATATAACAGGATACTCAACTAAACCAGCTACTTCATCAAGTAATTTATCATTATAATTTAAAGTAACGCTAAGTTTTTTACATGCTTCTTTTAGAGAAGATAATATAATGGATTTCCGCTCTAATCTATCCAATATTACAAAATTATTTCTTAAATTCTTAGTATAATCTTCCCAGTTATTAATAGCAAAGCTGCTTGGGCTGATAAATTTATGGCCAAAACTTTTGTTATTTGATGTTAAATGATGCCAACTAATTTTTAGTTCCTTATTATTAAAAACGCATAAGATATTTCTTAGTGGTCTAATCCAATTAATTTTATAATTGCCCCATTTCATTGATTTTGGCCAAGTATATTCCTTAATAGAGTTTAATATAAGTTCAGGTAACAGATCCTTAATATGCTGAGATGGAATAATATCAGTGTAAACATAAAACTGCTTATTATTAAATGTTTTTATAGTTAAATTTTGACTTGAAATAGACTTTGCTTTGCAAAATCCTTCAATAGCTGATTTTGTTGATCCGACTTGAGGGCCCTTATGCGTAATAGTTTTAGCAGCTAGTTTAATGCTATTAAACTCTGTGTGTAGAACAACTCTACATGGACCTATATATACTCGTAAATGATTAAAACTAAGATTTGCTAATTTAAAATTTTTTGTAAAAATTTCTTGAAATGTTAATTCAGCTTTTTTTTGCATTTTTGCTGGAATTTCTTCAGAGTAGAGCTCTAATATTAAACTGTAACTACGCATTTAATAAATTAAGATTTTTTCGATATTCATTACATACTATTTGAACAAGATTGCGCACTCTAGTGATATAGTTAGTTCGTTGAGCAGTTCCAATTACTCCTCTGCTATCAAGTAAATTAAATAAGTGGCTGGCTTTTAAACAGAAATCATATGCTGGTAGGGGTAGATTTTGTTTTACTAAATATTGACATTGTTGTTCAGCCTCTTCGAACTGCTTAAACAATATTTTTATATTAGCATATTTACGATTGTAAGCAGAAAATTGTTGTTCATTTTCTAGGTTAACCATTTCGTATGTTAAATCTGATTGATTATGCCAATTGATTAGTTTTATATCATCAACTTTTTGTATGTACATTGCTAATCGTTCAAGTCCATAAGTGATTTCAATAGGTATAGGATTACATTCTATACTAGCTATTTGTTGTAAGTATGTAATTTGTGAAATTTCCATTCCATTGCACCATACTTCCCATCCTAGACCTGAAGCTCCAAGGGTAGGGGACTGCCAATCATCTTCTACAAATCTAATGTCATTAGTTTTAGTATTGATATTAAGGTATTCTAAGCTTTGTAAATAAAGAGCTTGAGTATCATCTGGTGACGGTTTTATAATGACTTGAAATTGGTAATATTGTTGTAAACGATTAGGATGGCAGCCATATCTACTATCAGCTGGTCGCCTAGATGGTTGAACATAGGCTACATGCCATGAATTTGGTCCTAGTAACTTTATTACTGTAGCAGGATGAAAAGTACCAGCACCAACTTCAATATCATAGGGCTGTAATATAGCGCAACCTTTGTTACTCCAGAATTGCTGTAGATGCATTATTATTTGCTGAAAAGAAAGATTTTTCATTTTTCATACTTTAAAATATTAATGCGCTCTTTAAGGTATTTATAATTTTAGCAAGTTTATGGTTTGCTACTTATATAAATAAGCATAATCAAATGTATAATACTTATTGATTTATATAAAATATTATTTTACTATAAAAGCTGTTGCTATTTTAGTTAAAATTAATATTTAGTGCAAGAAAAATCATTAAGTAATATAATGTAATGGTTGCATGGAAAATGATATTATGCTATCTAAGATTGATTGTAATAAGGTGCTAAATTGCTTTTTTAAGTGCCTTTGATATAATAATTATATAATAATAATTGATTTCAGTTAATTGTTATTAAGTATTTAATATATAGAATAATGATTTTAAATTTATTAAGGTTGTTTAAAACGGTATTTTTAACACAGTGTTAATAGATTGTTTAAATTATTTTACAAATACTATTAAATAGTAGTGTACTAAATAATAGTTTTTTGATATAAAGATAACTATTGTGGCTGAATTAATTTAGAATTATTGCTACTAAAAAAATTAAATTTTAAGGAGATTAGAATGAAAAAAATTATGTTAATTGCTAGTGCAATGTCTGCCTTGTCATTGCCATTTTCAGCTAATGCAATGGAGTTTGGTGAGCTTGAGTGTGGTCCTTATGCTAGACTAGGTATTACTGGTGGAATGCTTGGAAGTGTAGAATCAAGTACTAGCTCTGCAGATAAAAAGATATCATTAAGTACTAGTTATCCATTTGGTGCTACAGTAGGAGCTGGAATGACAATTGCTCCAGGCTTTAGGGTAGAATTGAATGGTATGTACCTTATGAATGTAACAGGCAAAGTAGAGGCTTCTGGTAGCAAAGGTAATGCAGATTCCGGGGACGCTAATGTCGGTGCAACGATTATACATAAGAGAAAAAAACTTACGCCACCTCAACCTGTTGTAATGCCTATAAGTACAGATGATCGTAATCGTGCTATTGATATTATACGTCAAGTAGGAGCTCAGGTTCCTGCGCAAGAAAGGATTAATTGGTTGAGGGATTATGCTGGCATACAGTATATGGTGCAGGATCCTAATAATCCTCAGGGGCCGCAGATCTTAAATCCAATGTTACGGCAAATCGTTCGGGGTAATCCACATGCAGTTCCAAGAGCAGCAGCGCAGGATTTTGATATAAACGATCATGAGCAATGGAGAAATCTAGTAACTGGTATTGCTTTATCATTGGATGCTAATAAATCTGGTATTTCTTCTATTCAAGTGCTAAATACTCAGCTTTCTAAAATATATTCTGATATAAGGATATTTGCTAAAACAGCTGGTATTGAGCAGGTTTCTTATAATAATTTGCCTAATAGTGCCACTTCTCAGCAGATACAAGAGGCAATGCAGCAAGTTGAAACGTTACTGGAGGAAATTAGAGAATCCTTTGATGGATTTATGGTTAATGCTTTTGATCAACGAATTCAACTTGGTTTTGTAATGCCTGCTGCACCTGCAGCTGCAGCTGGGCAGCCGCAACCTCAGGCCCCAACTCCAGAAGCTGTCGCTTGTGCAGCAGTAAGAGCTTTAAATGGAAGTCAGTCTCTTAAAGATTTGTATAGAGATCTTAATAAGTTGCGTCGTCATGCAGGAATTAAAAAAGCAATGGATCAATTAGCTGATCAAGAAGATGATCAAAGTGGCGGTGGCGATAAGCCGTTAGTAGCTCCTTGTTCTAAAGCAGGTGGTTCTGAAGAAAAAGGAGGAAAAGATTCAAAAGAAGAACCAGAATTTGATCTTAGTATGATTGTAGGGCAAATTAAAGGTTATGCTGATATAATTACAACTGAGTCAATGTCAGTATATGCTGGTCTTGGAGCAGGTATAGCTCATACATTTGGTAAGGTAAATGGTAAGGATATTACAACAGGAAAAACAGGTATGGTTGTATCTGGCGCAGTTGGTGTAGCGGTTAATATTGCTGAGGGTGTATCAGCTGATATAGAAGCTGGTTATATGCATTGCTTTAATAAAGTAGAAGATAAGTATCAATTAGGTGCATATATGGCAAGTGCAACTATACGTTATAGTTTCTAGTTTTTTTTACTAGACTTTTTTTTCTTAAAAAAACAATATAAAAGCAGCTAAATAGTTTTTTAGCTGCTTTTATAAGTTAATAATAAAATATAAATTTAAGTTATGAAAAGAAAATTAATAGGTACCATTGCTGCTATTTCTTTATCATATTGTTCATCTTTATATGCAGCAGAAGATGATTGGTTGAGTTATTTAGAATATGATTACTATGCTAAGGTAAGTGGTATTGGATTAATACCAAATAGTTGGCAATCCAGCTTTCAAGATAATGATCTAGAATTTTTAAAATTTCCTTTTGGAATAAGTGGAAGTTTGGGATCTTATTTAAATAGATATCTTAGGGCAGAAGTTAGTGCTATGTGGCTGTTTGATATTACTACTAAACCAAAGCAAGGTTCAGATACATCAGATGCAAATATTATAAACAATCATAATAATAAGGAGGAAGAAAGTAGTTTATTAGCTCTTAATTCCGGAGTAGCATTATTAAGAGGGTATATTGATCTAGTTAAAATAGGGCCAGTTTCAATATTTATTGGAGGAGGAGGTGGAGCTTCTTATACTGGTGGTACAGTAGAAAATCATAAGATAGATTATAAACTTGATTTTTATAAAGAAGCTATAGTTGGAGTATCTGTTGAAATAACTGATGAAGTATATGTTGATGCTGAGTATAAGTATATGTGGATAAGTTGTATTACAGGAGAAAATGTAAATGGTAAACCATATACTAATTTTAAACCGTATGATTTCAATGGGCATTCTTTATCAGCTGGTGTTAGATTTAGCTTTTAGTTTTTTTTTATTATAGGGAAAAAAAGGTATTAGATAGGCATATCTCGCAATATGAAATTGTATACATAGGCTATTGTATTTACTGTTGTGAAGTTTTTTGCAAATAAAGAGCTTGCATCTAGTATTGTGCATATTGTTGGTATTGGTGGGATAGGTATGAGTGGTATTGCTGAGATAATGCATAATTTGGGGTATAAAGTTAGGGGATCGGATCTAACTATTAATCTTAATACTAAAAGGCTACAATCATTAGGTATTGAGGTAATGCATGGTCATAGTGCTAATAATATTAATGGAGCAGAAGTTATAGTTATATCTCCTGCTGTAAAGCAAAATAACCCTGAGTATCAAGCAGCAGTTTTAGCTAAAATACCAATAGTATCCAGGGCAGAAGTATTAGCTGAGTTGATGAGATCAAAAATTGCTGTAGCAGTTTCTGGATCTCATGGCAAAACTACCACAACAGCCTTAATTGCTTGCCTATTTGAGGCTTATAGATTATATCCTACTGTTATTACTGGTGGAATTATGAATAATAAAGCCACTAATGCTTATTTAGGTAATAGTGACTACTTTATTGCTGAAGCTGATGAATCAGATGCAACTCTTACAAAAATTCCTGCTACAATTGCTGTTATTACTAATATTGATACTGATCATTTAGATTTTTATAAGAATTTTGATAATTTAGTTAATACTTTTTATCAGTTTATTACTAATTTACCATATAATGGTTTTGCAGTAGCTTGTATTGATGATTTTACAGTACAAAATTTAATAAATAAAATGACATCTAGAAAGATTATTACTTACGGTATTAATTCTGAGAATGCTCATATTCAAGCATTTAATATTAGAACTGAGTATGATTATTCAATATATAATGTTAAAGTTAAAGTACCTAATTTTTATAATGAAATTTTGCAAATAACTTTGCCATCTTTAGGCGAACATAATGTACTTAATTCGCTAGCAGCAATAGCTGTTATTGTAGGATTAAATTTTGACTTAAAAGTTGTCAAGAATGGATTTAAAAATTTTAAAGGGATTGCAAGGCGATTTATGAAAACTGGAGAGTATAATAACATCACTATTATTGATGACTATGCTCATCATCCTGCAGAAGTTATAGCAACTGTGAATACAGCAAGGTGTCTTGCAGATAAAAAACAGGGAAGGGTTATAGCTATATTTCAACCACATCGCTACTCTAGACTAAAGTATTTATTTTCAGATTTTATTCATTGCTTTCAATGTGTAGATCAGTTATATATTTCACAAGTGTATAGTGCTGGAGAACAAGAAACATATAACTTATCTCATGTGTCTTTAGTTAAGGCTATTAAAGTTCATTACCAGAACGCATATGTTACAGCTATAAATGATTTGAATGAGTTGTTAGAAATTATTTATAGTCAAGCTAAGCCATATGACATTGTGTTATTAATGGGAGCTGGAGATATTACTCAATTTGCAGCAATACTGCCACAGCAATTATTATCAATGCAATGTATCTATAATGCTATCACTACCAAAAGTTAATGGCGAATACAGAGAAAATTTTAAATTATTTCCGCTTACCTGGTTTAAAGTAGGAGGAATTAGCAAAGTTTTTTATAAACCTAAAGATGAGCAAGATCTATCTTCTTTTTTAGTAAATTTACCACCTGATATTCAAGTTAATATATTAGGTGCAGGATCCAATATGCTTGTTAGAGATGGTGGTATTGATGGTGTAACAATTAAACTAGGACGAAATTTTAATGATATTAATCTTATTAAAAATAATCATTATGCTATCATTAGCGTAGGAGCTGGTACTTTAAATTGTAATGTTGCTAAATTTTGTCTACAATATGGCTTAGGTGGCTTGGAATTTTTATCTGGTATACCAGGTACAATAGGTGGAGGAATTGCTATGAATGCCGGAGCGTATGGACAGGAATTTAAAGATATTGTTTATTCTGTTGAAGCTTTTGATAGGTTAGGTAGTAAACATATATTTTTATGTAAAGATTTAAACTTTCAATATAGGCGATGCAATATGAATGGTTTTTTGATCTTTACAAGAGCTAATCTAATTTGTTATAATGACAGTCAAATAAGTATTAGTAAAAAGTTACAAAGAATAAAGACAGCTCGTAAATTAACGCAGCCAATCAATCAAAAGACTGCTGGCAGTGCTTTCTGTAATACTAGTAGTTATAAGGCTTGGCAATTAATAGATCAAGTTGGATTGCGTGGGTATACTATAGGTGATGCTCAAGTATCAAATTTACATTGTAATTTTTTAATTAATAATGGAAATGCTACTGCTAGTGATATTGAAAATTTAGGAGAGTTGATTCGTAAGAAAGTTTTTGATTGCACTGGTATAGAATTAGAATGGGAGATTAGGATTGTTGGAAACAAAAGCCCATAATTTACAAAGCCGCAACTCTATCGTTGAAATTATAACTAATTCAGGTAAAAAGCATATAGTAATTTTATATGGGGGGGGATCAGCTGAAAGAGAAGTATCATTAATGTCTAATGATAATGTTCAGGCTGCTCTTATCGCTAATGGATATCAGATAACTCGTATAGACGTTGGGCAGGATATTGCAATTAAGCTAGCTGAAATTAAGCGGCCATATGTAGTGTTTAATTGTCTAATTGGTACATATGGAGAAGATGGATGTATTCCTGGCTTATTAAATATTATGAATATACCATATACTCATTCTGGTGTGAAAACTTCTGCGACTGCGTTTGATAAGCAAATTGCTAAAACTATATTGCAATTCCATGGTATTAAAACCCCTGCTTGGGTAATTGTAAGTAGTACTGACAATATAGTTGATGATCCTATTCCAAGACCATATGTTATCAAGCCATTGCAGCAGGGATCAAGTATAGGTGTAAAGATCATGCGTACAGAAGATACATTTTTATTTAAAGATTATAATTTTCAATTTGGTAATAAGGTTTTAGTTGAAAAATATATTAAGGGTAGAGAGCTACAGGTAGCTTTGCTAGATGGTAAAGTGCTTGGAATTTTAGAAATTAAGATGCTTAAGAACAAAATCTTTTATGATTATCAAAGCAAATATAATGCTGGTTTTGCTGAGCATGTTATGCCTCCGATTCTTTCAGCTAGTATTACTAGTCAAATTATAAGCATTGCAGAAAAAGTATACAAAATTTTTGACTGTAGGGGGCCATGTAGATTAGAGTGTATATTGTCTGATATTGACAATGAGGTGTATGTTATAGAGTTAAATACTCATCCTGGTATGACATCTTTATCAAGCTATCCTGAAATTGCGCAATACCGAGGTATTAGTTTTAATACACTGATAGAAAAAATATTAATGACGGCTCAATACGATTAAATTAAATAAAATGTACAATAAAAGTACTACTATAGTAAATCAGACAAAAAAAATTACAAGGATTAGTATTCCCTTAAAGAGAGCTATTATTAACTATTATACTAAATGTTTATTAGTTATAAAAGTGATAATAGTAATACTAATTTTTGTATTATTATTTACTAATAAACTTAATTTTATACAGATAGAAATAACTAATAAATTGATTGGAATAGCTAGCGATTTTGGATTTAGACTTGAAAAAGTAATCATTGATGGCCAACAAAATGTTGCAACATCTAAAATTATGGCTGCAATTAATGCTGATACTGGAGCGCCAATATTTGATATTGATATTCAAAGAGTAAAAGCTGAACTTGAAAAAAATAGTTGGATACGTAATGCTATTGTAGAAAGAAGACTACCAAATACTATATATGTTGGTATTTTAGAAAGAAAACCAATAGCAATTTGGCAACTGAATAAAAAACTGTATCTTATTGATAATGAAGGAATAGTAATGCATACAGATAAAATTTCAGAATTCTCTTCGCTATTACATTTAGTTGGTCCTGGAGCTAACTTGCATGCTAATAAATTAATTCTTACCATTGGTTCAGAACCTAGCTTAGCTTCAAAAATCGTGTCCGCAGTAAGGTATGGTAATAGAAGATGGAATTTAATATTTCAAGAAAATATTACTGTTAAAATGCCAGAAGATGATTTTAATAAAGCTTGGCAATATTTAGTTAAGTTATTCCAGTCTAATAAGTTTTTTAATCAAAAATATAAAGTTTTAGATTTACGGGACTCATCAAAATATTATATTGAATATTGTAATTAACAGAATTGTACATTAATGACATTAGGTACGAGCTCAATATGCAGAATAACAAAGTTAGTACTACATGATTATCGTAATTTAACTGAATTAACTGTATCTTCACAATGTGATAAAATATTAATTGCTGGTATAAATGGTAGTGGTAAAACAAATTTATTAGAATCTATATCATTATTTGCTCCAGGACGGGGATTACGTGGTGCTAAATATGATGATATTTTAAGACGAGGACCAGGTAGTAATGATGTTGCTTGTCAGTGGATAGCTGAAATTACGTTACAAACGGCTATTAATATTGTTAAAATCTCAACTAATTACTATCGAAATACTGCTAAGCGTTACATAAAACTTAATGATAATACAATTGCAGGCCATAAGTTATTGGAGTTTGTCAATATGATTTGTATTACTCCGCAAATGGAAAGTGTTTTTCTTGATGGAATTACTCAAAGAAGAAAGCTTCTTGATAGGATAGTTTTTTTATTTGACCATAAGCATGCTGAGCGTGTTAATAAGTATGAGCATTACTTACGAGAAAGAATGATTTTATTAAGAACTAATCCTAGCCAAACTAGATGGATTAGTGTGATAGAAAACAGTTTAGCTAAGGTATCATTAGAAATTGCTTTGTGTCGCTATCAGGTTATTCGACAGTTGCAGCTATATTTAGATGAAATAGAGGCTCCATTTCCTAAGGTTAAACTCGATATTAAATGCCAGATAATGGAACTATATTTCCAAGAATTACCAAAAATATTGGAGTTAATTAGTAGTAGATTTTATGATTCCCGTACTATTGATTGTAACTCTGGCAAAAGCTGTTTTGGAGTTCACCGTAGTGATTTTAAAGTAACTCATATAGAAAAAAATCAACTAGCTCAATTTTGTTCTACAGGAGAGCAAAAAGCTTTATTGATTTCCCTGTTGATTGCACAGATGTTACAATACAGTAGAAATTATGGTAAATTTCCTATATTGCTGTTAGATGAGTTATTTATTCACCTAGATATAGAAAAAAGGCAGTACTTAGCAAATTTTTTAGCTCAATTTCCAGTGCAATGTTGGATTTCATCAACTGAACCAGATGATGCAAATCTATTTAATAACGGCTGTATTACTGATCTTATTATACTAACTTAAAATAAAGCTTTATAAATATTTGAATTAAGTTTTGATATTAATAATCAAAGCTTAAAAAGTGCTATTTTGCATAGTACTAATACTTGACAATCAGGCATATTATGTAAAAATTTCTTGTATCTAACAATTCTTAATATTTGTATATTACAAATGAGATGAGTAGCACTAAATTATACTGGAAATATTAATTTTAAATTAAGGATATATTTTATGGATAGTAATAAAACTTCTTTATATGTACCTATGGTTGTTGAGCAAACTAATCGTGGAGAGCGAGCTTATGATATTTATTCTAGGTTACTTAAGGAAAGAATTGTATTTGTATGTGGAGAAATAGAAGATCATATGGCAAATTTAGTAGTAGCACAATTGTTATTCCTTGAGGCTGAATCACCTGATAAAAAAATTTTTATGTATATTAATTCTCCTGGAGGAGTAGTTACTGCAGGTATGGCTATATATGATACAATGCAGTATATTAAGTCACCTGTATTAACATTATGTCTTGGGCAAGCATGCTCTATGGGATCATTGCTACTTGCAGCCGGGCAAAAAGGTATGCGTCATTGTTTGCCTAATAGCAGAATTATGATGCATCAGCCATCTGGTGGATTTCAAGGGCAGGCTACAGATATTCAAATTCATGCCCAAGAAATCCTTAAAATGAAAAAGACTATTAATAACTTGTATGTTCATCATACTAATCAGCCATTACAGGTAATAGAAGAAAGTATGGAACGTGATAACTTTATGGATCCAATAGCAGCAAAAGCATTTGGATTAGTAGATCATATAACTACAGAGCGTATCCAGGTGACAACAATGAATATTACAAAGTGAGTTTTATATGAAAATAAGCTATCCTTTTTTAAAGGAAAAAATATCTTCTGTGAAGAAAAAAGCTAAAAGATTAAATTTTTTTAATCTGAGTTTGATGTAATAAGAATACTTGAAAGTAAGAAGAATTATAGCGATAGTTTGATACAAGAAATAGGAAAAAATAAGTTTGAAAAAGATAAGAGTAACAAGTAGAATTATCCATCTAATAGAGATTGTTTGCTTAATTAATAGAAGATCTCAATAAAGAACAGGCTAAAATATATAGGAATAGTAAATATTACAACTCTCTTTACGTTTATATATAGTGTAAAAATATATATTTTTTGTGCTTTTTGCAAAAATACTTTTTAATTACTATGCCTTAGTGTTTTTATAAGACTGTTCATCTCGTATAATAATAGGAATATTGTAATGCCTGAGTAGCTAAAACTTACAAATGAACAAAAGAAAAATTTAAAATACAATACATTATTTTAAACATCTTGTAACTGATTCGATAGCAATGTTGGATCATCTAAAGATTGGTTGGACTTAGTTGATTATAACACCGTAAAAATTGAAAAATATTTCCTTGTAAAGCAGATCTGCGCCTTAGTATGTGCAATATTCTGCTTGCAATTAGATTAAAACCTTAGTTTTCAGATTCTTATCCTAGAAAATCTAAGATTAGTTAAATATCACTAAACTTTTCAAGCTTAGAGATGAAATTCTGAAAATCTATGTTAGGATTATCATCATTACTATCTATATCTAAACTACTTAAGGATAACATAGATACTTGTGATTGTTCTGATTCTATACTATCTTGCCTAGATGCTATTGGCTCATATAGCAATTCTTCTACTTGCTCTGTTATTACTTTAGATGCTGATATTATATCACACATTGCATTAAAGTCTATTTGTTGCAGTATTATACTTGCTAATTCATTTGATGGCTGTAATTCTTTTACTGAACTTGTTACTTCAGCTGTTACTTGCAATAATTGCGATACTAACTTTTCTAAATTGTTATATTCTGATCTTAGGGATTGCAATAAATTTTCTTTGTTTCCATCTGTTTCTATTTGTTGTACTGTTTGATTTAGTTGATCTTTTACCTCTTTATAGTCGCTTTGTAAAGATTTTAAGTTCTGTAATAATTCTTCTATATTATTATTTATATCGCTTTCCATTGTATTAACCATAAAAATTCAGTTAATGTTTTTCACTCGTTAAATAAGTAATTTAATATTACTTCATTGAAGTATAAAATTTATTAATCGAATGTCAATTATTAAATTAAATATATTTGCTTTTTGATTTTTTCTTATTGAATTATCTATCATATTGATCATTTGAGTTATTGTTTTTATTGTTTCAGCTTTTAACAAGAGTTTTCCTCTCAAATTGTTGCCCAAATGTAGAGCAAAGATACATACAGTAGATGAATTTGATAATTTATCCATACACTATTTTAATAGTGACTTACATATATTAAGTATATATTAAGAAAATTGGTAAGAACTATTACAGATAGCTTAGGTCGAACTATTACACATATTGTATCTGAGAAAAATAACTGTTAAGTAGTAAAATATTTATCGCAATTTTATTCCAAAAAAAGATAACTATAGATCACTATGGAGTTACTGTAAAAAAGCTTATCCTCAGATTATAATGTTCTAATATTGCTGAAACCATATTTACTAATAATGGAAGAAGAATTAGATGTGGAAAAAAAATATTATACAAGGTATAACTAATTTAAAGATTGTATAATATATCAAAGTATTCAATTGGTCTAATAGGAACTTGTATTACTTTAAATTATTATTCTTAATTACTTAGAACAAACTATAATTACCATATAATTGATATGTTATTAATAAGATATACACTGTGTGGTTAAATAGCTAATAAATAATTACGATTTTTTTATAGCAACTTTTTTGTGCTAATTAATTCATAATATATTTGACTTGAAAATAGCTTAATTAGCCTTAGGTTGTATGCGTTTCTCGATCATTAGTTCAACTTCTAAATTAAAAATTAGCGTTAAATTTCCTAAATTTTTGTTCTTCCTATTTTAACGTTTTACTTTAATTTGTTTGTAATATTGATAAATTTTATAAATTTAATTTCAATTAAAGTTGAATATTAATTATAAAAACTGCTAAAAATTAACACAAGTGGATAATAGGTTCTATAAAATTAGAAGGATTAATTTTTATTAATCTTTATACTTCTTTATATTTGATATGCTTTTCATATTTTTTCAGTAGACAGAGTTAATATAGAATAGTTTATCACGTAAATCAATTCTAGGTTGCATTATTACTTATTAAATGTATAGTAATACCGCAAGATATACTACATTTTCGAAAAAATATCTGAAAATTCTTGCTTTATATAATATTTAATTTCGGAGAAGATATGAATAATGCTGCTTTACGCTCTGCTGCGCTGAACATGGTCATGCAGAAGAAGTACGACGTATTCTTTTAGAGGGAGAAAATATCAATGTTAATTCAGTGGATCTGTATGGAAATGCCGCTTTAGATCTTGCTGTTAATAGAGGTTACATAGAAACTGTAAATGTTCTGTTAGCTCATGGAGCTGATCCAAATTTAGGGGTCAGGTATATGAATATTCCTTTAATAACAGCAACTATTAAGGGTTACAAAGATATTGTATGTTCTTTGTTAGTTCATGGAGCTGATGTAAATCAGCCAAATGTTTATAATAATACTGCTCTGCATTATGCCTCGAAAACAATCTATTGAGATTGTAAAGCTTCTAATAGCTCATGGAGCTAGCACAAATTGTCAAAATGTATTAGGTAACACTCCTTTGCATCATGCTGCTAAATATGGTCAAGTAGAAATTGTAAAGTGTCTGTTAGCTAGTGGAGCTGATACAAATTTATGCAATAACGTGCTCTGTACTCCTCTTAGTAGCATAGTGCATTCTAAGCATCAAAATTTAAAAATAATAAAGTTATTAATTGCTAATCTTGTTAAGCAAGAATGCTGTAATCAAAATATTGATTCAACAGATAAACAGATTATAGATTGTTGCTTTGCTGAAATAAAACACAAATGTTTGCAAGAAGTACAGAGCATGCAAGCCATTGTTGTTAAAGATAATTTAACTCTTTGGGATATATTTGTGGTAGGACATGATAAAGAGGAACAGAAAAAATACGCTTGTATGCTTGATGTTACAGAATGTCCTCAATATCGATTGTATATTGACAAAGACATTGTGAGATCTGCAGCATTAAATACTGCACTAAAATCAATGAGTAATATTTTTGATCCATGTAGTTCTCCAGAAGCTCAACCACATTTGCCTTACTTACCACCTGAAATGAAATTAATGATACTGGAAAATTTGAATAATGAAGAGTTAATAAAAGTAAGTACGACAGAGCAAGAAGAAGAAACTGTAGTTGCAGGAGCATCTCCTCTATATGAAGAAGGATAGTTGTTGTTCCATATTGAGGAGTAGCCAGTTGCTAAAAAATAGACAGAAAGCTTGATAAAAAGTTAGATCTGGTTTCTATATCTTTTTTCAGTATCATTTTCTGGTACTTCTGAAAATAGATTAATATGGATATTGGATTTTTCTATCGAATTTTATGTAGCTTCTGTCTAGAAGTAATCATATACGCTTGATTGTGAATATATTTATAATAGTTTATCACGTAAATCAATTTTAGATTGCATTATTACTTATTAAGTGTATAATAATGCTGAATGCTGCAAGATATATTTTCTAAAAGAAATATATTAAAATTCCTTGCTTTATATATTATTTAATTTCGGAGAAGAGGAGAAGATATGAATAATGCTACTTTACGCTCTGCTGCTAAACATGGTAATGCAGCAGAGGTACAACGTATTCTTTTAGAGGGAGAAAGTATCGATATTAATTCAGTAGATGAAGATGGAAGTACTGCTTTACATCTTGCTGTTTATGAAGGCCACACGGAAACTGTAAATATTCTATTAGCTCATGGAGCTGATCCAAATTTAGAGGACATGTATAGGCGTAGTTCTTTAATAACAGCTACTATTAAGGGTTACAACGATGTTGTACATTCTTTGTTAGTTCATGGAGCTGATGTAGAGCAGGGAGGTATTAATGGTAATACTGCTCTGCATTATGCTTCAGTACGATCTGTTGAGCTTGTAAAGACGCTAGTAGCTCATGGAGCTAATGTAAATTGTCAAAATACATTATGGGACACTCCTTTGCATCTTGCTGCTGGATATAATAAATTAAAAAATGTACAGTATCTGCTAGCTAGTGGAGCTGATACAAGTTTATGCAATAACGTGCTCTGTACTCCTCTTAGGTGTATGAATCATTCTGATGGTGAAAACTTAGAAATAGTAAAGTTATTAGTTGCTAATATTGTTAAGCGAGAAGCCTGTAATCAAAATGTTGATTTAGCAGATAAATTGCTTGTAGATAGTGTATTTGCTGACTTGAAACAAGGATGTTTGCAAGAAATACAGGAAATGCAAGCCATTATTGTTAAAGATGAATTATCTCTTTGGGATATATTTGTGGCAGGAAATAATAAAGAGGAACAGAAAAAATACGCTTCTATGCTTGATGTTACCAAATGTGCTCAATATCGATTGTATATTGATGAAGACATTGTGAAATCTGCAGTATTACATACTGCACTAGAATCAATGAGTAAAATTTTTGACCCATGTAGTTCTCCAGACGCTCAACCACATTTGCCTTACTTACCACCTGAAATGAAATTAATGATACTAGAAAATTTGAGTAATGAAGAGTTAATAAAAATGAGTCAATCAGAAGGATAAACTGTAGTTGCAGGAGCGTCTTCTTTATATATAGTTGTTGTTCCATATAGCAGCCATAGTTGCTAAAAAATAGACAGAAAGCTTGATAAAAAGTTAGATCTGGCTTATATATCTTTTTTTAGTATCATTTTCTGGTATTTCTGAAAATGGATTAATATGGATATTGGATTTTTCTATCGAATTTTATGTAGCTTTTGTCTAGAAATAATCATATACGCTTGATTGTGAATATATTTATAATTGAAGTTGAATATTAATTATAAAAATTAATGCGAGTTAATAGTAGCTTCTATAAAGCATAAAAGTTAATACAAACTAACTTCCTTGCTTCTTTATATTTGGTATGCTTTTCATACTTTTTTAGTAGGCAATGTTATTGCCATATGGTTTATCACTGCTGTATTACAGCCAAATACTCTAGCAATTTTTTTCTTTTTTAAGCTATTTTCGATAGTATCATGTAATACTGTAATAATAATCATATTAGTGTTAAAAACTGTAGTCTGATATGCTATACTATTATTAGCTTGATATTTCTACATCTTTTGCTATATTACTGGTTTTTCATTTGGTGATAAAGAGGCTATTTAAAACAAAAATTGTTTTCTGATTTTATAATATGGGATTGAAGTTGGTAACTAGTATAAAGAGAGAAAAATAAACTTTTACCTTTAGTTGAAAAGTTTTTGTTATATAAAAATTCAATTATTTGAAACTATATTTGGTCTTCAGTGTATTAAAATTGCCTTTTGATTGCAAACATACAAGACATCATTCAATATGGAATGCTTTCATCTACATATTTCCTCTTAATTACCTATTGCCTGAAACCTACTAAATCTTCTATTGATTCTAAAATCTTTAATTCAAAACTGAGGCCCTAACCTCCTCATTAGTACTGAATTTGGGATATCTATCTAATCTTTGATGCACCTAATGCTTTCATATGTCTTATTAGTAATATTTTTTACTTATATTCTTTATTTATTAGCACTCTTAAAAAATAACATATACTATATTATTGTATTATTGTTTCTTTTTATATGAGGTAGCTCCTTATATTACTATAATTTAACTTCGATAATGTTATCAGTCTTATTAAAAAGACCATTGATCAATGCATCTGATGTAGTTGAATTAACAATTCTTATTTTTTCTACATTATTATTTAAAGCGTCGCAAGTTGCATGTATAATAGATTGATCAATACAGCAATTTTGGTTATTCTCATAAAACTTTTTAAATTGAGCTAAGCTATAGTTTTGAAACTGTATATTCTGCTTAAACTCAGTCAGAAATACTAAGCATTTAGCTGTCATACTAGCTGCAATTACTGAACTAGTTATATTAACATCAAGTAAACATGTTGAATTATTAGGACCAACTGATACTGGTGAAATGACAGTTACTAAATTTGCATCTTCCAAGCTGATTAAAATTTCTGGATTAACAATTGCAGGGCTATTGGTAAATTGTAGATCAATTACTGATTTAGATTTTCTATCTTGATTTGAATAAATAATTCTTGATTTTCGTGCTTCGATAAGATTAGCACTTTTACCTGAAATACCCATTGCCATACATCCACATTACATAAACTGCTTACTATTTTTGAATTAATATGTCCAACCAATACCATTTCGATAATTTGAGTAGTACGGTAACTAGTAATATTATTCTTATATTTTAGCTCTTCAGAAAATCCTAATAATTGCAAAGTTGAGTCTAGTATTTGACTGTAATCATGAATAATAATAACATTTATTCCTAGCATTGTTAATAAATAAACATTTTCAGAAAAATTAGCTAACTGTGTATCATCATTTATTATACCTGCAGAAAGCTTGATAACTATAGTTTCCCCCTTTAAATCAACACTTTGCGCTAGCAAAAATTTTATGGCTTTAGAACTTAAATTATAGCTATGACTTTGTGAATTCTTAGTACTAATATCAAGTTCATTTAGAGTATTTGAGTATATTATGCTGAATTTCTTGCGCACCATTTTTATTCCTAATACTTGTAAATATTACTTTATCATTAAAATTAAGCAGTTTTTTGCTTGCAGTTATTAAAATACTTTTTTCTGATGATGAAACCTTATCTTCCTTAGTAAAAACAATTTTTACACTATAATTAAAGTGATGCACTAAATTTATTACTGCAAGATCATTATTTTTTATTCCCCGCCTAGCATCAATTAATACATATATTAGTTTTAAATTTTTTCTATTCTCTAAATAATTTAAGATCAATTTCTCCCAGTTTTTACATATAACTGCTGCTACCTTAGAGTAACCATAACCTGGTAAATCAACTAAAATTAACTTGTTTGCTATTAAAAAAAAGTTTATTTCTCTAGTTCGGCCAGGAGTTTTAGAAACTCTAGCAAGGCTGTGCCTATTACATAATAAATTAATCAAAGAAGATTTGCCAACATTTGATTTGCCGATAAAGGCAAATTCTGACATATTAGTTATAGGAAACTGACTTCTACTAGTTGCTCCTTGAAGAAATTTAGCCTCCTGCTTAAAAAGCTTTAGCTTGTTTTTTATTAAGTTATTACCTATAAGTTCTTTCATTTATTATTAAGCTTATTGATAACAAGTTGTTGTAACATTGATAATATATTATTCCATGTCCAGTAAATTAGCAACCCAGCTGGAAAGCTACTAAACACTACTAAAAACACTAATGGCATAAATTTTAGTACTTGAGCTTGAACTGGATCAGTAGGGGCTGGATTCATTTTTTGCTGCAGTACCATTGTGATCGCAGTAAAAATAGGCCAAGCTCCAATGTTTAAAAAACTAGGAACATGAAAAGGTAGCAAACCAAATAAATTAAATATGCAAGTTGGATCAATATCTGATAGGTCTTTAATCCAGATAAAAAAAGGCGCATGTCTCATTTCTATAGTTACATATAAAACTTTATATAAAGAGAAAAAGACTGGCAGTTGCATTAATACAGGTAAACAGCCTGCAACTGGATTTATTTTTTCCTTTTTGTATAAAGCCATTACTTCCTGTTGAAATTTGATTTTATCTTTTCCATATAGTTCCTGAAGGTACTGAATTTTAGGTTGTAAGTCTTTCATCTTCTTCATCGAAGAATATGATCGATTAGCTAAACTAAACATTATTATTTTTACTAACACTGTAACAATTAAAATACTTACACCAAAGTTGCCACAATATTTGTAAAAAAAGCTTAGAGTATAAAAAAGAGGCTTAGTAAGAATATAGAACCAACCAAAATCAATTGCTCTGTCAAATAGTTTTATATTATATTTTTCAGCATAATGGTCTAATAATTTGACTTCCTTAGCTCCAAGAAATAGATGATGTATAACAGATAAACTACCGCCATTTGAATTAATTACTTCTTTAGGAGATAAGAAACTAACTTGGTATTTGTCAAGTTCAGCTTTACCATGAATAAAGCTTGTAGAATAACGGTACTTAGTGTCTGGAATAAATGATGTTAGCCAATATTTATCGCTTATACCTAGCCAATTAACAACATTTAGGTTATAATTAATGTGCTTTTTGTTTTTTAACTTAGAGTAAGAAACTTCGTTTAAGTAGCTATCAATTGATGCTATAGGACCTTGGTGTAAAATATTGACAGATTTGTCATTTTCTACTAAGTTACGGTGCACTAGACCATGTAGTTGAACAGTAATCTGTTGTTTGCTGTTATTAATAACAGATTGATTAATAGTAAACATATAATTATCATCTACTGATATACTAACTATAAATTGTACATTGTGTTTATTAATCCAAGTAAGTGTTACTATATCATTAGCATGTAGTACATATTTATCTGCTTGCCATACTGTATCACTATTTGGAAGATCTGAATCTGTATCTTTAGCACCATACCAACCAACTTCAGCAAAGTAAGCTGCGGCTGTTTCTGAAGGAGATAGTAGTTCAACATTTGGACTATTTTCTAAAACATCTTGTTTATAGTCTGTTAGTACTAGGTCATCAAATCTTAATCCTCTTAATGATATTGAACCATGCAACTTATTAGTAATAATTTTTACTCTAGTACTATAGTTAATTATGTCTGCTTTATCTTTAAATCCAGTGTTATGCAGTAAAGGTTGATAAGTATTAGAGTGCTTGTTATAATCTACTGTTTGTGTGCTAGAGATTTTTATTAAGCGAGGCCTCTCATAAAAAAAATGCCATCCTAAAATAATTGCCAATGACAAAGTTATTGCTAAAATAAGATTTAGCCTATTATCATTATTCATTGCTTAATTTTTTTTATAAATTTAGTTTAATTTTCTTTCTATAAGATTTATATAAAATAAGCAATAAAAATTATCTCATTACTTATTGAGTTATATTATTAACTAATGTTATTAAATTACCTTGCAAGAAAAAAATCAGATTAAGATTTGCATAATATATTATCTCAAACAGAGAGATTATTCTTGCAGTGGTAAATAATAGTAGTTCGAAGTTCATTCATGATTAGAATTTGGTTGTTGCTGCAATAAGAAAAAAAGTTAATCACTCTAGAGCATATCGTTGTAAGAATTTTACATTTATTATAATCTTCATTTATAGAGAGGAATTAAATCATTTTTGTGACTAGCTAAGATAATTGTAGCAATAGAAATAGAAAAAATGAGAACAGAACATAGAATGCATGATATAAAACGATCTTGGTATATTATTAATGAGTCTTTTGTAAACCATTTTGTGAAGTTATTTTTTCATAATTTATCTCTGTAAGCCTTCTACCTAATCCTTCCTAATCCAAAATAGAGTTTTTTTAGCCTCTATGGGGTTTTACATTTATTATAATCTTCATTATTTTGTAGCCTAAATAAATAGCAATTTTCTCAATAATTAGCTTTCGTTGAAAATTTAATTCAAGATTGGTGACTGAATCATAAGCATTAACGTATAGCATGCTATTGTTAGAATCTTTTTGATAAATCATTTTTTGTGGACATGATTGCTTGCCAAGCTTGTAGCCAACAATTTTATTCCAATGTAATACTATATCAGCATACTCTTTCCCATATTTACTTGAAAGTATGCTTTGTATAATTCTGAGAGTATGTTGACTTAATAATTGCATGTATTATATATTAGCTAATTCTACTAATTATAGAAGCAAGTTTGATTTAAAACTAAAAAAATCATTGCTGCAGATAATGACGTGATCATGTACAACAATGCTAAATGTTTTGCAAGCTTCAACTATTTTTTGGGTGATTTCAATATCTATTGCTGATGGTTTAGGGATACCGCTAGGATGGTTATGCACGAGTATTATAGCACTTGCTTCATGAAATAAAGCCCTTTTGACTATTTCTCTTGGATATACTGGAGTCTGATCAACTGTGCCAGTTCCATGCAGTTCATCTGCTATGACAATGTTTTTTTTATTAAGAAATAATATACGAAATTGTTCAATTTTAGCTTTACCAATAGTCATCTTTAAGTATTCTAATAGAGATGACCAAGAACTTAGTATATGTTGATTCATTACCTTTTGTGCTAAAATTCTATGGATAAATTCTTTAACCAAAAATATTGGTATACATACTGAATTACTAACCATAGGTATAGACATAAGCTTGTCTTTTTCAGCATAAATCACGTTTGTTAAGGTAGTAAATTGCTTTAGTAAATCTTTAGCTATCGGTTTTACATCTTGTCTTTTAATTGAGTGAAATAGCAATAACTCTAGTAGCTCATAGTCAGGTAAACTATTACCAGGAATAGATTGTAAAAAGCGTTCTTTTAATCTTTTTCTGTGGCCAAGACAATATTGCGAATTCATTGTAATTAATACTCAATGATTAAAATAAATTATGATTCCATATTGTATGATAATTTATCTAGTGATCAATAGAAAATAAAATTCTTTAAAGTTGCTTGATTTTTTTTATATAATTAGATATGTTTGTTCCTTAAATAGTATTAAGTAATTATTTAGACTTAAATATTTTGTAGAGCTTTTAATAGTAATACTAGAATTTAACCATAACATTATTTTGGAGAGCTTAAGTTTAATGCCAACAAACAATCAGCTAGTACGCTATGGACGCAGGTCTAAAGTTAGGACTTCTAAGTCCCCAGCTCTGAATGGTAATCCATTTGCTAAGGGGGTATGCGTTTTAGTTAAAACTATTACACCTAGAAAGCCTAATTCTGCTTTACGAAAGATGGCTCGTGTGCGTTTTAGAAATGGTACTTGTGTTAATGCTTATATTCCCGGAGAAGGGCATAACTTACAAGAGCATTCTACGGTGCTGGTAAGAGGTGGAAGGGTACCAGATTTGCCAGGTGTGCGTTATCATATAGTCCGTGGTGTATATGATACTCAGGGGGTTAAGAATCGAAAGCAAGGTCGTTCAAGGTATGGTACAAAGCGTCCAAAGTAGTGTGTTAATTTAGAGAATAATATGTCGCGTCGTTCTACAGAAATAAAAAGAAGATTGTTACCAAGTTATCAAAACATGTCTGCTGGTACAGATAATCAAAGAATGTTAGTTGGTAAGTTTATTAATAAGCTTATACGTAATGGTAACAAAGAGCTTATTGAAAAAATGCTTAATAAGATAATTCAGTATATTCAACAAAAATATAAAACAGATGGATATGAGATGTTAGAAGTTGCATGTAATAATGTTAAGCCATCCCTTCAAGTTGAATCTTTACGGTTGGGAGGGGCAACTTACCAGGTTCCTTCTCCTGTTAGTGAGTCAAGGAGTTATACTTTAGCTATTAAATGGATTATTAATGCAGCTGCTAATAGGACTTTTGAAAAGCATACATGGCAAAAAATTGCAGAGGAATTATATGAAGCTTCAAATGGTCGAGGAGGAGCAATTAAGAAAAAGGATGATAATCATAAAATGGCAGAAGCAAATCAAGCCTTTGCTCATTTAATTACTAGAAGAAGGTCTAGGGGTAATTAATCTATGTCAGAAAATCATAAATTATCTCACGTAAGGAATATTGGAATTGGAGCGCATATTGATGCTGGAAAAACAACAACTACTGAAAGGATTTTATATTATACTGGCGTTTCTTATAGTATAGGGGAAGTTCATGATGGTACTACTATTATGGATTATATGAAACAAGAAAGGGATAGAGGGATTACTATACAGTCTGCAGCAACGACTTGTCACTGGATGAAGAATGAAAAAAAATATAAAATTAACATCATTGATACTCCTGGTCATGTAGATTTCACTATTGAAGTAGGGAGAGCATTGCGAGTATTGGATGGTATGATTGCTGTATTTGATGGTGTTGCAGGAGTTGAGCCTCAGTCTGAAACAGTATGGCGACAGGCTGATAAATATTCAGTTCCTAGAATATGCTTTGTAAATAAGATGGATAGAATGGGAGCAGATTTTTTTCGATGTGTTCAGATGATGAAGGATCGTTTGGGTACTACACCATTAGTAATACAGTTACCTATCGGAATTGAAGATACCTTTAAAGGTGTAATTGATTTAGTAAAAATGAAAGCTATCGTTTGGAGTAATGAAGATTTGGGGGCGAAATATAAATATCAGGATATTCCTAGTGATATGCAAGCAGTGGCTGAGGATTATAGACATCGACTATTAGAAACAATAGTTGAGGTTGATGAAGAAGTACTTAATTTTTACCTGGCAAGTGATGAGGTATCAGAATTAGATATTATAAAATGTATTAGAAAAGGTGCAATATCTGGATTATTTGTACCAGTGCTTTGTGGTAGCGCATTTAAGAATAAAGGTGTTCAACCTTTGCTAGATGCAGTAATTGATTACTTGCCTTCCCCTAGTGATATAGATAGTATTAAAGCTGTTGATGTTCAAACAGAACAAGAAATCAGTAGAAAAGTAAGTGTAGATGAACCGTTTTCTGCTTTAGCTTTTAAAATAATTAATGATCCTTTTGTAGGCTCGTTAACATTTGTTCGAATATATTCAGGGAGATTACAAACTGGAAGTACTGTTATAAATACTACTAAAAATAAAAAGGAACGTATTAGTCGTATGCTCTTAGTGCATGCTAATAATAGGAAAGATATTAAAGAGGCTGTAGCAGGTGATATAATAGCGCTTACAGGGTTAAAGCATACAACTACTGGTGATACTATTTGTGCTTTAGAACATCAAATTATTTTAGAAAAAATAGAATTCCCTAAGCCAGTTATTGAGCTTGCAGTTGAACCAAAAACGCCATCAGATCAAGAAAAAATATCAGCAGCTTTAATAAGGTTGGCAGCTGAAGACCCTTCGTTAGTTTTTACTGTAGATCATGAAACAAATCAAATGGTAATTAAGGGTATGGGGGAGCTGCATCTTGAAATTGTTATTGATCGTATGAAAGAGGAATTTAAAGTCGAGGTTAATGTTGGAGCTCCAAGAGTAGCATATAGAGAAACTATTACTCAATCTTATACAGTAGATTATACTCATAAAAAGCAAACTGGTGGTGCTGGGCAGTTTGCTCGTGTCAAAATCATTTTTGAGCCTTTAGAACCAGGTTCTGGATTTCAATTTGAAAGTAAGATTGTTGGAGGAGCTATTCCTAAAGAATTTATTCCAGGTGTAGAAAAAGGATTAGAAGAAATAAAAGAAGCGGGTGTTTTAGCTGGTTATCCTACAATTGATTTCAAAGCGACCTTGATTGATGGTAGTTTTCATGAAGTTGATTCTAGTGTGTTAGCATTTGAAATTGCAGCTAAAAATGCATTTAAGGAGGGAATAACGAAAGCAGGACCTAAATTGCTTGGTCCTATTATGAAAGTAGAGGTGATTTCTCCTAATGAATATATGGGAGATATTATTGGTGATCTTAATAGTAGATCAGGTGTAATTCAAAGCATTGAGCCTAGGGGTAATACTCAAATTATTAATGCTTGTGCTCCCCTTGGACAAATGTTTGGATATGTTAGTACTTTAAGGTCTTTATCTCAAGGGAGGGCCCAATATAGCATGCTGTTCTCTCATTATGAACAAGTTTCCAGAAGTATGGCAGAAAAAATTCAGGCTAATGAGAGAAGATCAGGTTAAGAAATATAAAAATAGAGTTTTGCTTATATAGTTAAAAGTACTCCTAAAAAAGAATATGAATTATTATGTGCCATAATAATAGTTTATAATATATTAAATCATGAAGTTGTTAGTTAGGCACGGAGAGCAACGTATTATTTTTTAAGTTAAAATATGACACAAAAAAATTTAAAACAAAGATTTATTTCTACTAGTAAATCTGTTGTAGCTCAGGAAAATTTCGAAGAGCTATTTAATAAGCTAAAGAAAAATGAACCAATAAAAGTTGGAACTGTTGTTAAAGGAAAAGTTGTAGATATAGATGATGAAGTAGTTATAGTGGATATTAAGTTAAAAAATGAAGGTAAAATTCCTCTATCAGAGTTTAAACTTGCAAGTGACGTTCCTTTGCCTCAAATAGGTGACTTAGTTGATGTATATGTTGAGAAACTTGAAGGTCGTAATGGTCGTACAGTGTTAAGCCGTGAGAAGGCTTTAAGAGAAGAAGCTTGGTCTATACTTGAAGAATCTCAAAAAAATGGTTCACTAGTTGATGGTGTTATTTTTGGTAAAGTAAAGGGTGGTTTTACTGTAGATCTTTCAGGTGTTGTAGCGTTTTTGCCTGGAAGTCAAGTTGACGTGCGACGGCCTATTAAAAATATTGCTCCATTAATGAATATAGTGCAGCCATTTCAAATCTTAAAAATGGATAAAAAACTTGGTAATATTGTGGTATCAAGAAGGGCTGTTTTAGAGGAGGCTAGATCTGGTATACGGCAGGAAGTATTATCTAAAATACATGTTGGGATGATACTAAATGGTGTTGTAAAAAGTATTGTTTATTATGGAGCCTTTGTTGAGCTTTCTGGTTCTGATGAATTAACATTTGATATAAAAGTAGATGGATTACTACATTCTATAAATATTTTGTGGCGTAAAATTAATCATCCAGGTGAAGAGTTACAAGTTGGGCAGCAAGTAAGAGTTGTAGTTATTGGTATTGATATAAGCTCTGGTCAGATTTCACTTGGTATGAAGCAATTAAGTCCTAATCCATGGGATGATATTGATAAGAATATACAAATAGATGATATTAAGGTTGGTAAGGTAAAAAGTATTGCAGAATATGGTGTATTTATTGAGGTAACAAAGGATCTAGAGGGATTATGTCATTCAGGGCATCTTAGCTGGGATAAAATCAATCAAAATCCTAAAAAATCATTAACTATTGGGCAAGAAGTTATATTTAAAATCTTAGACATTGATAAAGAAAGACATAGAATTTCGTTAAGCTTAAAGTTATGTAAGCCTAATCCATGGCAAGTTTTAGTTAAGGAATTTCCAGTAGGGACTATTGTTAAAGCTCCATTACGTAATATAACAAATTTTGGAATGTTTGTAGCACTGTCTGTTACTACTGATGCAGTTAAATATGATATTGATGGTAAGGAATATGAAGTTAGCGAAACAACATATCAAATTGATGGTATGATACATGAATCTGATATTCCAAGGTATGGGGATTTGAATAATTCTCCACTAAAAAATTATAATAAGGGTGAGGAAATAGAATGCATGGTTTTAGCTGTTGATATGGAAAAGGAAAGAATTAATTTAGGTATTAAACAGCTTATATCAAGTTCTAAATAGTAACAATTTTTATCCAAAGGCAAATTTATCTTGATATGCCTATAAACATTATAGGCAAAAATTATAAATCAATAGAATTGTCTAGGAATTCTAAAATATAGCTTTAAATTGAAGTGAGATATAAGAGGGGAGGTTCTCTTTTCCTAATTAAAAACGGATTTACTAATTTTAGTCCTTATGAAATTTTGTTATTAACATATAACATTGTCTACTGAAAAAGGTTGAAAGTCATATTCAATATAAAGTGTAAAAGTTAATTTTTATTAACTTTTACACTTTATAGAACCTACTATTAACTTGTGTTAACTTTTATTAATTTTTTTAATATTCAACTTTAACTATAATTAAATTTATAAAATTTGTCAATATTACAAAAAAAATTAAAACCAAATGCCGAAAATGAAAATAATAAAAATTTAGGAAATTTAGCACTAATTTTCAACTTAAAATCTGAAAAATTTTTACATAATATTAAACACTAATGCGAAATTATCGCATTCATGGTTGTAAAAAAAAACGTATTTAAAAAGCCCTGTAGCAGTGATTATTACTAGCATTAAGGCTTGTTTTATGCTATAATTTATAGCAGAGATTTTTTACTAACAAAATTACCTTCTGTGTCAGTAGCAACTGCTAATAAACCTTTCCTGCATTGGGTTGGTGGTAAAAGGAGAATTATTAATAAATTATTAGAGCATCTTCCTTCAGGGCCATACTATAATTACTATGAACCTGGTAGAGGGGCTTTTCAAGTAAAGCACATTTTTAAACAATGTTTTTTATCTGATATTAATCTTGATTTAATCACCAGCTATCACGCTGTAAAAAAGAATCCAGAAGAGGTTAATAGATTACTAAATCTATATCATGAAAACCATTCAGAAAATTATTACTATAGAATAAATTATTATAGTAATGATCCCAATTATATAACTGCAAAATTTATCTATCTTAATAAATATTCCTTCAGAGGAATTTATAGACTCAATAGAGATGGTACATCAGCTCAAACATTTTCTGATAAGCAATATCTTAAGCTCCATATTGGCTCTAGAATATATAAATGTAGCAAACTTTTAACCGGTGTATCAATTTATGGGATGGATTTTTCCTTTATAGAACCGAAACAAGGAGATTTTGTTTATCTTGATCCGCCTTATCATAAATCTGGAGAACGATTCTACACCAGAATTCCATTTAATGAAAAAGAGCAAATTAGACTACGAAATTTTGTTCATGAATTAACTGACAAAGGTGTTAAAATTATGCTTTCAAATACTGCCTTTATTAAAGATCTATATAAAACTTTCACATCACGCCTGTTAGAGTTGCATACTCTATCAATGAACAACGTAATCATGTTGATAAAGTATATGTTGAACCCTCTATTAGACTTACGTTGCAGTATAACTGCGGGAATAAAATTTCCAATAAAACGATAAAAAATTGTATCAATATTGCTACTGTTATTTTTAGCGATATTGCAACTATTGGTTATAATATCGTATACTGTATGTTGCATTTTGTGCCTCCAAAAATACAGCTATAGCAGTGATTTTAGAATATTTTTACAAATTATTCTAAAATTGGCATATAATAGCAAAGGAATTGCCTTAAATAATTTAAAAAAGCCACTAGAAGCAATAGAAAATTTCGACTTAGCTATTAAATATAATAATCATTTTGCAGAAGCATATAATAACAAAGCTGTGTCTTATAGAAGACTTGGGAAATATAAAGAAGCTATAATACTTTGTGACCTAGCAATTAAATACAAACATAATTTTGCAGAAGCTTACAACGATAAAGGAGCTTCTTTAAACGACTTAAGACAGTATGGAAATGCAATTGAAAACTTTGATATCGCTATTAAATATGACTCTTATTTTCCAGAAGCTTATTATAATAAAGGCATAGCTTTAATGAATTTAATACAGCTACAAGAAGCTATAGAAAATTATGATATAGCTTTAAATATGATCCTAGTTATATAAAAGCGTACTATAACAAAGCATATGTACTAAGCCTACTGAAAAGGTATTCAGAAGCTATAGAGAATTGTGACCTAGCAATACAATATAATAAAAGTTGTGCAGATATTTATTATATTAAAGGAATGATTCTCGAACAAATGGAAAAGCATCAGAATGCAATAGAGAATTATAATATAGCTATTGAGTATAAACCTGATTTTGCTGAAAATTATCTTGAAAAAGGAATTTCATTACTAAATTTAGGACAACATGCAGCAGCTAAGGAGAATTTTCGTTTAGCTGTTAAATATAATCCTGACATCATAATAGGATATGAAATAGTAATTAAAAGGTTAAAAGAATTAGAAAGTTTTTCTGTTGCAAAAGAATATGAGCAAAAACTACAGATGTTGAAAAAATACTCTTGATTGATGAATATTTGGAATCAAGGTCATTTTACTAGAGGATCACAGCTAGTTGCTCATAAGTTAAGAATGTTTGGCCAAGGTAGTGCTAATGTTCTAACAATTGGCTTTGGATTATCGATATTCTGGATTCTATGGCGACTATATCAAAAACTATTTTTAAGTAGCTTGTATTATTTTGCGATCGAGAGATATGTACAGCTTAAGCTAGCAATTGGTGAACATTTTTATGATATCGATGAAATAGGTATTAAATTCTATAGTTTAATGCTTAAAAAATGGACTTATCTCAATGCTCAAGACTTTGTGTATAAGTTTTATAGGACAACATGGATTTAGAATATACAAATTATGGCAATTTTTAACATTCAGCATTGTTAGAAGGATTAGTTGTTTTTACTATTGGTGCAATAATCTCAATTGTTTTCTTTATTGCTCAAGGCAAAAAAACGGTTATTAAGGCCAAAATTAGAGGTGCTGATCTTGTAGACTATATAGCTAAAATGTAAAAAGAGCTAAAAAGGCCTCAAAATCAATTTTGCAGGCTTCCATTAGTAAAGGATAGCGAAAGACAACACATTCTTATTACCGGTACTCTGGTTCTGGAAAAATGCTTAATGAATTGCTACCTCAAATTCGATTGCAGCGAGCAATAATTGTTGACCTTACGGTGCTTTTATTATAGATTTTTATTCGATGTGATAAGCTACTTAATCCACTTGAGACAAACGTGAACATTGGTACCTTGGAATGATTGTTTCATAGCTGATTTTCATGATATAGCCAATAGCTTTAGTAGCTATAATCCTAGAATCGATAACTTTTTTACTAAAAACGCTGAATTAGTCTTAGCTGAGGCAGTGAAGCTATATCAAAAGGATATTAAACAACTCATAGATACAATTATTTACTCTGATAATAGACAATTTGCAAAAGCATTTAGAAACACAGCTGTAGCAGGTATTATAAGCGAAAGTGCCCCTGAAACTTCTTCTGGGATTCAGTCTACTCTTGGAAAGAATATTACTTCACTGCAATACTTAAAACCTGGTGGTAAGTTTAGTATAAAAGAATGGTTTTCCAATGAAACAGGATGGCTATTTATTACTGCATCTCCAGCTCAA
>NZ_LANP01000009.1 GCF_000964595.1 Orientia chuto str. Dubai
GTTTTATTATTAAGTTCAATTAAACCTGCATCTCTTAATTCTACTAGGCATTGCCTAACCCTTCTGTGCTGAAGTCCTAATGACTCTTCATAAAAGTAATAATTCTCCTGTAATTCCTCTATATCTTTATTGTAATAGATCTGTAGCCTATATACTATCAATGATAAGAGTTGTTTAGAGGTTTTACTTAAGGTTTTTCCATTATCTCCTGTTAACTTTCTCCATTCTGAGGGAATAAAATTTCCAATAAAACGATAAAAAATTGTGTCATTATTGGCACTGTTATTTTTAGTAAAATTACAACCATTGGTTAAAATATCGCGTACTATATGTTGCACTTTTTGCCTCCAAAAATACAGCTATAGCAGGTAGTTTTAGAAAATAATTTTTTATAAATTATTCTAAAATTTTGATTCAAAAGGTCGAATATAGGGAGCATAATTATTCTTATGCAAAACCTATTTTTATCTTCATACTGATTCTATCTGCCTTACAAGACCAGTTTTACCTATAGATAATATTAGTTATTATATAAAATCTATCTTCTAGGTTATAAGGCTGTTCAGTTATTTTCCTTATTTCAGCTAATGGTTCTGGTTTTTTATCATAGCGATAGTACTTATCATTTGTATGAAATCTGTCTCCTATATCTGTTATTACAGACTTAAACCAATCACCAATTTTACCTAAAACTGTTTTCTCACCTAACTCTGCAGCAGTTTTCAAATTCATGCTTTGATCTTTACTTAATTGGTAAATTAAGCTATTAAAATTTGAAGTAGCTTCTTATTACAATATAATTTTAATCTCTATATGCCTTGTCATAGCTACATAAGAGCTTCTTTTATTACTGCACCATCGTGTAAAATATATACATCTTTTATAGATGCTCCTTGAGCTTTATAAATTGTACTAGCATAACCGTGTTTAAAGCTGATTTCATTCCTTTATCTGTTTAGCTATAAACTTTTTTTCACTTACAAATAACAAGCTAGCAAACTCACTATTTCGAATTTCTTTATGCTTGTTTGAAATATGATTCTATCTCCAACCGTATAAGACTCTTTTTTACCAGCTATCAAACGGCAATATTCTGACCTTTCAGGTACCATTGCCTTTAATAAGCTCTTGCACTCAAATTAAGAACATCTACTCTTTGTTACGACTGTAATAATCAACGCTCATGTGGTGAAACTTACTCTGACTCCAGTCTTTAATTAGCCTACTCATAGAGTCTTCCAAAGTATAATCTATCTTGACACCTTCATGTTGCTTTAACAATAATAAACTGCTTTTAACGTTGTCATCAGCAAAGTTTCGAGCTACTTCTTTGCTCCAGTTTTTGCTTTGTCTCTTAATATCTGTTAATACATGGGAGCCAAATTTATTTGCCAATACTTCAAACATTCCACCTCTTTCTACTGATGTGAGTTGTTTTTCATCTCCAGCAAGGATTATTTGGCAATTATTCTCTTTCACTACTTTTAACAGCTCTAAATAATCGTTATTACTTAGCATTCCAGCTTCATCTACTCCAAAAATTGGTGACTGTTAGATATCGATTATCATAATACTTTGGAAATCTTAGCTCCTGTAATAACTCTGGAACTTTTACCTATAATGCTAACTGAGCTAGGTAACCAATTTGTTTTACATCACAACCTTCATCTATTTTCTTCATATAATCAGTCAAAGTTGAGTATTGATAGTCTCTTTTTGTTGACCCAAACTTTTCTCCTGTTAGTTCCTCTTTGATCTCTATTTTAACTTTGATATCAGAATAACGTTTTGCAAAAAAACTAGGAGTTCAATTTTTTACAGCTGGCTACTTTGAAGCATACTACCTAAAATACAGCAGGAAAACCAATCCACCCTTTAGTTTAAATTCTTCATTAAACAGAGCTTTACTCTCTGGGAAGATACACTCTGCAATCGGAATAAATTTAATTCTATCAATATAATACGACATAATTATAATTCCATATTTACTGACTGCATTGCCTGAATTCTAACATTATTGCCCTGTGCTACTTAATTGATTCTTAATCAACAATTCAACCCTAGCAATTACATAGATTTATGTCAATTACTTGCATACAAGAACATTTATGTATAATTAAATTAATTGTCAACCAATATGTTAAGTGTGGTATACGTCACTATATTGTGACACTTTATCAATAGAAATTTTTGTTGGAGCTCTGTTTCTATTCTTTAACGGCAATCTTACTCCATACAAATACTTTTCCCTACTCCAAAACCTTTTGTTACTGATTCAAAGCTCATTTTCTTTCTTTCACTTATAGCCTTTTTTCTAAAATCTATCTAATATGTCATACTAATTTCATTGCATCTTATTATTACTAACTGTTTTATACTAGTTTCGCTATAGAATAACATAGTAACTTTAATAAGATGACAATACTATTCAAAGAATATTAAGATTAGATTCATATAATTATAAATAGCTCATATAATGATATTTAATTTAAGGATGATGATATACTACTATTGTAATCTTTAAATATCTTATTTTAGGCATTATAGCAGGTTCTCTAATAAATATGCGACTTTTAACAAATCATCAAAAGCATATATAGGGCTGTTATATTTTTTTATATGATTTCCTATTTGATAATTTTTTTAATTTTCTTATAGAGTCCTTTATACGCAATGTTTTTTTCACAATTTACCTCTCTAAGTCCTCCATATAATCCTATTCTTCTAGTTCAAAACTGAAGTTTTAAGTAAGTATCTGTAATATCATTCTTATCAAGATTATGCCTTTTAGAGAAAACCTTCTATAGCTATATTAAAAGTGGTTTATAATAAATAAAAGGGAGTAAATATATAGAAAAAATTTTATAAATAATTCTGTATTTTAACATATTAATAGGAAAATTTTATTATTAAGATATGCTTACTTCAACGTAAATAACACATAAATATTTAAATGCAACTATACCAGAATGATATACCCACAGTTAAGTCAAAACTTAGAACGTTACCATTTGTGTTAATATTGGCAATATTCCTAGTTTGTATTTTGGGATTTACAATATTATACTCAGCAACTGATTGTAAGTTTTTTTTACGTGCTCATAAACAAGTTTTATACTATATTATATTTTTACCAATTGGAATACTACTAGCATTAGTCGATGTAAGATATATATATAAATATTCATATATTTTTTATTTTATTTCTTGTGTTATATTAATTATAGTTGAAATTGCTGGATATAGGGTTATGGGAGCTAAAAGATGGATAGGATTTTCTACTCTTAGAATTCAACCTTCTGAATTAGCAAAAATAGCTATAATTTTGATGTTAGCAAGATATTTTCATGATATTAATGTTTATAAGCTCAAAAAGATACAACATAGTATAGTGCCGCTATTATTAATAGCTATACCAACAGGATTAATAATAAAACAACCAGATTTAGGAACTGGAATAATTATGTTACTTATTACAGCATCAATGTTCTTTACTGCTGGAGTAACATTACAGACATTTATTATTACTTTTATAGCTGGCATTACCTCCATGCCTGTTATTTGGAGCTTTTTACATAACTATCAAAAGAAAAGAATTAAAGTTTTTCTTAATCCAGAGCTTGATCCACTAGGGTCTGGATACAATATCATTCAATCTAAAGTTGCAATAGGCTCTGGTGGTTTCATAGGTAAAGGCTTTGCTCAAGGTACTCAAAGTCATTTAAATTTTCTACCAGAACCACAAACTGATTTTATATTTTCTTGCCTAGGAGAAGAATTCGGCTTTCTTGGTGGATTCATGTTATTAACTTTATATTTTATAATAATTTGCTATTCTTTAGTGATTGCTATTAATGCAAGAAGTATTTTTAATAAACTAGTTACAGTTGGAGTTGCTTCTATGTTGTTTTGGCATGTTTTTATTAATATTGCTATGGTAACGGGGCTACTACCTGTTGTTGGCATTCCATTACCATTAATATCGTATGGAGGTACAATAATTGCTTCGACGCTTACCGGAATTGGTTTAGTCATGAATAGTCATGTAAATCAAGATGTTCATAATGTTAAATCGTATCATTAATTAGAAATTATGCTTTATAAATCATTAATTTTTCATTGTATAATCTTATTTTTTGGTATAACTAATTTTATTTTATTTAATTTAAGAGTTGATAGTTTTGCTTTACCAGAAACTGAAGTGCTTGTTTCTTTTTGTGCAGCATTTTATTATAATATCTCGTTGCTTGGAATTTTTACCCATGGTCTAATAATAGACTTTTTTCATGGCATTCAGATTGGCATTACGTCTCTAGCTCTTATAGTTACTTTTTTAATAATCGCTACTATACAAAAGAAATTTAAATTACTAGATTATTGTCATAGCTATATAATTTGTTTAATATATCTAATATTATTTACTAGTTTTAAATTATTTTTAATTGCAATTTATAATCATATAAATATTAATTACCAAATTCTAATCTTTAAAATTATTAATAGTAGCTTGTTTTATTTTCCAATCAAAAAAATCTTGCAATATATTTTTAGTAATTTAGCACTCAGTGATATTAAATAATAAAACACACTACAATAAACTAATTAATCGCAGAACATTTCTATTATTGATAGGAAAGTTATGGCTATTATGTATGTTAGTTGGTAGGCTTTTTTACTTACAAATCCTACAATCTGGTAAATATAAAATTTTGTCAGATAGAAATAGAATTAATATTATAGTATTAGTAGCCAAAAGAGGTAAAATTTTAGATTGTCATGGTAATATATTAGCATTTAATGAGCAAGTATTTCAAATTAGAGCAAATAAAAAAATCTTAGCTCAAAATCAATATACTACCCTAAATTTGTTATATGATATTTTAAATTTCAGTCAAGAAAAGCGTGAACAAATCAATAAAAAGACACTGACAAATATCAATGAAATTCTCATTCTGGATAACATTTCATGGAATGAGTTAGCAATTGTAGAAGAAAATTCATTGAATTTGCCAGGTATATATATTGATATTATAGAGTATAGAGCCTACTCCTACCCATTATCAACATCACATATTTTAGGCTATACAGCATGGGCTAATGATGCTGAGAAAGCAAATTTAAATATAGAACGTACTAGAATTCAAATTGGTAAAAGAGGTCTTGAAAAGCATTTTGAGGACGATCTTAATGGAACGTGCGGTTTTAAAAAAATTGAAGTTGATGCTCGAGGTTTGAAGGTTAGAGATCTTGAAACTACAGAGAGTATTCCTGGTAAAGATATAGTATTAAGCATTGATATTAGATTACAAAATAAACTTTATGAAATGTTTAATAACAACATAGGAGCTGCGATATTAACTGATGTAAATACTGGAAAAATCAAGGCACTAGTTTCAGTGCCAGGTTATAACATTAATGCTTTTCCTAGAAGAATTAGTACAAAGGATTGGCAAGCACTTCTAGATGATCCTAATCTACCATTAGTTAGTCGTGCCTCACAATCGCTATACCATCCTGGCTCAATATTTCAATTAGTAACAGTACTTGCAGCTTTAGATGCAGGTATTAATCCTAAATTAATAATATGTTGTAATGGTAAAAGCTTTGCCAATAACGCTAATTTTGGCTGCTGGGATGGACATGGTAATATTGATATGCTTAATGCAATTAAATACTCATGTAATAATTATATTTATCATCTTGCCAAGATGATTGATTACAATAATATTTTAGCAATGGCTAGAAAATTAGGATTTTGGAGAAAAACTGTAGTAAATTTTTCTAATGAATTGATTGGGAATATACCCACACCTGAGTGGAAAAAACAAAAAATAAAACAAAGGTGGATACTAGGTGATACATTAAATATTGCTATTGGGCAAGGTTATATTACTACTACTCCTCTTCAACTAGCAAGAATGATTACCAGTCTTGCTAATGGAAAGCAATTATTACAGTTAAGTTTGACTGTAGATGAGCATGGTTATCATAAAAATTTAAATATTAATGCAAGTCATATTGACTTTATTTATCAAGCCTTAAAAGCTGCTAGTATTAATGAAATTGGTGAAACAGATCATTCCTTACATAAGCTAATAATTTTAGGTAAAGCTGGTAGTGCTCAAGTAGGATCATCCTGGCAAAGACAGCAATCCCATGGATTATTTGTTGGATTTTCTACTACTTTTGATTGCCCTAAATATGCTGTAGCAGTAGTTTTAGAACATGCTGGACAAACTGGAATTAAATCTGCTACTACAATTGCTAAAAATATTTTGACTGAAGCATCAACTTCTTCAACAATATTCAATTCGGTACAGGAATAATGAAGAATTTCTTTCTCTATTATTTAATACAGCTTAAACATATATACAATTTATTCTTTGATAATTATTATAACAATAGATTTTTTTTAAAATCTAGTTTTTAGAATACTCTTTTTACGTAAATTTAGCGGAGTATTACAATATTGATCATTTGATATTTTCATATTATGATTTTTTAGATTAGGTACTATTTTCTTATCAAGTTGTTGTTGTATATCTTGATAAAGATTAAGGTTATTTTTATAGTTTTGTCCTTTTTGAATTTCTAAATTATCATCTTTATGTTTTCTAGGAAAAGCAATATTAGCTATTGTTTTGATAGAAGATATTATAGCCTTTTTGATATTGCTTATACTATTTGCAATTTTACGCCAAGTTGAGTTAAAGTGGATATAATTTGTATTTGCAATAGCAGAAGGAGTCATACGGTTTTTATATGGAGATAAAATGTGCCCTTTTAAACCTGCAAATACTCCGCTGGCTTTTAATCCAGCTGTACCTCTGCTACAGCCATGATGACCAGCTAAAAATTCTGAGTGATTAGACATCATAACTGAATGAGCAATTTTAGAATTATCCTGCTTTATAGAATTGCATAATTGTGTAATAAAGTTGTTTGCAGCAACAATACCAGTACGATCTTTCCCACTCTTACATGTAATCCAGGATATTTTGTTCCCTTTTTTGGTATTGGATCTAGCAGCTATAGTATCTAATGCTTGATTTTTATAATTTGTTGCAGCATTATTAGTAGCTATAATATTTAGATTTGCTAGCTGTTGTTTAGATTTGCCATCTTCTACAGATTTAATACCTTTATGCATTAGATTACATATCCTTCTTTCTTCCGTCATCACAGCAGCCATGCAATTATGTAATATACCTCTTTTAGAACTAAATTCTGTATTTAAACATTCAATATTTACTTTATGTTTATCAAATAATTCAACAGCTCTTTTAAAATTTAAATTAGTTATACGACACGCTTCATTTTTATCTGAGTAAGAAAACTGAGCTAATGTACCTGAACGACATTCTAAGTGACTATTTAATAACTGTTTATCTTCACTTATTCCTCTAACTTCAAGGTAAGCATTTTTTAGTCCAGGTAAGTTGCGCAATGAAGTAGGCAACATATGCTTATTATCGGTAATTTTTTCGAATTGTTTGATGATTAGATCTTGCTCTAATGTAGATAATTTTTGAAACCATAACGGAGCTTTTTGTTGTTTTAATGTTGAATCTACAATATTTTCATTGTGTTCTAATTTAGAATTAGCTATCTGAAAATACTCTTGAAGAATATTTTTGGACAATGGAGCTGCAATCATTGATGCAATTACTGGATATTTTGCAGAAGTATCTATTTCACTGCTAATAGTTACAACATGCTCATGGTCATCATTAAAGTTACTATAGTCTCTAATTAAAGCAATATTATCCTTAGATACAGGAATAGCGCTGTTATTGTATTTTTTTAAAACTTTAAGTGATTGCTCATTAAATTTAAGAGAAATAGTTTCTAGTTCTTTTTCAGCGATGTGTTTTTGCATCATTCTGTCTTTAGATGCTTTTAGCAGGTTAACTATACTATCTTTAGCATGTAATGCTGAGTCTTGATCTAGATACATGTTAGCAAATTCACAACAAGCTCTAGCCTGATTAGCAATTACAGCCAACCAATGTTCTGGAATTTCTCCTGGTTTTTTATCTATTGGTATTATTGTTTCTAAATTACTGTCACTTTGCAATCTACAATCCCTTACAATTACTTCAGATGTCTTAGATGACCCTAGTATAGGTTGATTCTTATATCTAAAATGCATAATACCCTGTTTTGCTTCAGCACTTTGCCGACTTATTGCAATTAGAGAATCAAAAAATTTACTATTAGAATTTGCATTTAATTGAGAGTACAATCTGGTAACTAATTTATCTAGTAAATGATTATCTGTAGAATATTGTTTACGTAATTTATCTATATCTGTTTTTTGAAAATGCTCATTAATAAGATTGCAAACACTTTGTTGTACATCCTGTAAATTAGCAATACTTTCCCCATAGCTTAATTGTTGATCTGATAGATGCTGCTGATTATTGTTTTGGTCAGTATTTATTAGTTTGCTCTCTATAGAGATATGATTTAATGATTGTTTATTATCCATAGGTAATTTGTATTTTTTTATCTTTAACTTTTATTAAGCTATATCTATATAAATTAGTCAATCACAATGTTAATTACACATTAACTGAATAATAAATTCAATTATCTTATCAAGATATTTAGTTCTTTTTAATCTAAGCTCAATATAAGAAATAGGATATAGGGATTGTTACAGCTATTTTTATATCATAGTGTTAAACAACATATTTTTGTACTTCATTTAAAGAATTTTTCAAAGCTGTTTATTAAATATTAAATCTTAGCTAGAGAAAAATCATAATAGTTCTTTTTATTTCCGAGATTTGCTAGCAGTCTTTATAGACCTGCTTTATTGTTATATTTTTTCTATTTTAATTATTAGATCATATCTGTACTATTGACATGACATTTCACTGCTTTCACAGTCTTTGTTTAAGCAGATCTTTATATTATATAAAATAATATCATTAAATTTGTACTTTAAAGTTTAATCCAACTTGATAATTTAAACTTTGCTTAGATATATTTATCTCCCCATATACATCATATTCAAACTTACTTGATTTAGTAGCTAATGCTCCGCCAATACTACAACATAATTTGTCTATCATATCATATATCACTGCTTCCTGTCGGTATTGATCATAGAAAGCATAATCTACAAGCATATAAACTGATGGAACAATTTTAATCATGCTAAAATTCTCTATTTTTGTAATCTTTGCTCCTAGAATAAATTTACTTTTCGTTTTTTGATAAATACTTGGATTGTTTATTATATTATGTGATAGCAGTGTATCAATTTGTAATCCGAATATAGAAGTGCATAATACTTGTTTACTTTTTATATTATGTCCTATATAAGCTTCTACACCGTATAATGTCTTATAATTCTCTTCAGTATTAAGTTGAAGGTTGCCTAAATTTAATTCAAAACAGATAAAATTATTATTTTTAAATTGAAAAGCATAATATGCAGATACTAATTGCATATTTAACTCTAACATATTAGTTATAGTCTTATTTTGTTGTTGAATATCTGACAGCAAAACTTCAGCTTTTGTAAGGGCTAATACTAGCTTAAATATACTACTACAAGTAACTTTTATATCAAACCCAATATTAGCTCCCTTGATATAAAACTTGCCACTATTATAATTCTCATGTTTACATTGCACTCCTTCTCCTACAAAAATTTTGGTCCATAACCCTACATTATACATAAAAGCATAGCTATCGTATGGCATTGCTGGAGAAGAATCAGAATTAGTATTCAATGTAGAATGTATAATATTATTCTTCGAAAAGTTTTTCATAGTGTTTGATGCTTCGGCTAATAGAATACTGTTATCTATAACAATCTTAGCTATGTTAGAATTGATTGAAGCAAAAATTTTCTCCTCTCCATATACTAAAAAATCACTAACATTGCTATTATAACTCTGTAAATTGTAATTTTTATCGTAATACTTATCTTTGGTTGTAGTACATATGGAAGTATTTGAAATGCTATTACTTAATTTGATACTTTCTATATCGCTATAATAGTATTTGTCTTCTGACTTTTCAGATTCTGAATCTGACTCTTCAGACATTGAAGTTTCATTGTGGTAGTCTAGCAAATCAGAATAGTCATAATAGTATTTGTCTTCTGACTTTTCAGATTCTGAATCTGACTCTTCAGACATTGAAGTTTCATTGTGGTAGTCTAGCAAATCAGAATAGTCATAACAGTATTTATCCTCTGACTTTTTAGATTCTGAATCTGACTCTTCGGACATTGAAGTTTCATTGTGGTAGTCTAGCAAATCAGAATAGTCATAATAGTATCTTCCCTTAGGTTTTTTGGACACTTGAGTTTTATTATATACATCATAATTGCCAGAATTATATGCATCTTTTACAGCATAAGTAGGAAAAATTGCAAATCTAACAAATAAGCAAAATATGACTGCGCTAGTTAATTTTATATCACAGTGTTTTTTCATAAAATAATACAATTCAGTTAAATTACATTAATAATTTAACTGAATTGTATTATTAACTGCAATAAGAATATTTAACTATTTTTGATAAAACTTGAGAATCTTAGTTTTTGATTAAGAAAGATTGGATTGTGAATAAAAATAGCTTAATAAAATGGTTTGCAGAGGATGAAATACTCTCATATCATTTAAAATATATGCTAAAATTATGTTTAGCAGGCCTTTTCCTGCGTAAACTAACTAAATGTATGTCCAAAATTTTGTGATGATATGCTCTAAATTATTATAATAAGATCATAGACATAAATAGTAGCAAGCCTACAATAGAATTAGATTGAAACCTTGTTAAGCAATTTAATGGCTGAGTAATGTTTAAAGTTTTAACCTGCCATATTAATAAAGCTGTAGCTATAGTTATAGATAATAAGGTTAAGGTTGATAATTTAAATCCTGCTAATAATATTGATTTAATGAATAGACTGATAAATGCAAGATATAATGAAGTTAAAATCCATAGCATATATTTGTTATTTTTAAGTAACAAAGCTAAAGATTTAACATTTATTTTTTCATCATCTTCAACATCTGCAAAGGCATAAATTGTATCATAACCAATAGACCAAAAAATACAGCTAACATACATTACAATGCTTGCTAAGGTTAAATTATTAGTAATATTAGTATAAGCTACTAAAACACCTAAATTAAAAGTAATTCCGAGAATTACTTGAGGATAGTAAGTAATGCGCTTCATTAATGGATAAATAAAGATTAATACTGATGCCAAAACAGCTAAAAGAATGGCTAAATATGATAATTGTATTAGTAATATTAATGCAAATATTGCTATAATTATCAGACAGATCACAGCATTAGTAATAGTAATTTGATTATTAGCAAGAGGACGAAGCTTAGTTCTAGCAACATAACAGTCAATATCCTTATCGAGGATATCATTCACTATACAGCCAAAGCTACGCATTAATATACTACCAAGCAAGAAAATTAATAAGCTATCATATTTATCTTTTGATGAAGCTAATCCCATACCAAAACAACAAGGAAAAAATAATAAAAAAATACCAATTGGATTGTTAAGACGAGATAGCTTTATTAAAAGATCAAATTGGTATATTATTCTTAAAAAAATATTCATCCTTACTATAGCAGAAAAATCAAATAAAATTGAATGAGATTATGACAGAATTATTACCAAATTACAACTTTGTAGAGGTTGAAAAAAAATGGCAAGAATATTGGCAAAGACAAAGAATATATAAATGGAATAAAGATATTTCAAAAGAACAAACTTTTGTTGTTGATACTCCACCGCCAACAGTATCAGGGCTATTGCACATGGGACATGTGCTAAGCTATGTACAATCTGATTATATTGTTAGATATCAAAGAATGTGTGGTAAGAATATATTTTTTCCAATCGGGTTTGATGATAATGGATTACCAACTGAAAGGTTCGTTGAAAAAATTAAAAATGTTCGTGCTGTTGATATGTCAAGAACAAGGTTCATTGAAATGTGCTAGAGGTAGTAAAAACTGAGGAAGAAAAGTTTTGTCAATTATTTAATGATATTGGTCTTTCAGTAGACTGGTCATTAAAATATCAGACTATTAGTCCATTATCATGCAAAATATCACAAATGTCTTTTCTTGATCTAGTTAATAAAAAACAAGTTTATCGTAGTAATCAGCCAGTATTATGGGATTATATCGATCAAACAGCTTTATCTCAAGCTGATATTGAAGATAAGGACAGAGTAGCATCAATGTATTATATTTTTTTTACTACTGTTGAAAGCAAATTAAAACTACAAATTGCTACTACTAGGCCAGAACTGTTGCCAGCTTGTTGTGCTGTATTTTTTAACCCTAATGATCAACGATATCAGCACTTACATAATCAATTTGCTACTACTCCATTATTTGAATCGATAGTTCCGATACTTGCAGAAGAAACTGTAGATATTAATAAAGGTAGTGGATTAGTAATGTGTTGTACATTTGGGGATGTTAAGGATGTTGCATGGTGGAGAAAACACAATTTACCAACTAGAATTATGATTGATTATTATGGTAAGATTAAACCATTAGACTTTACAGTTATTAGTCAAAATCAAGCTAAATTTGTACAATGCTATCAGCAAATTACTGATATGAAAATTTCTCAAGCTAGAAATAAGATTGTAGAGTTATTACAACAAAATCAGTTAATCATAAAACAGGAGCAAGTATCTCAAACAGTTAAACAGGCAGAACGATCTGGAGCAGTGTTAGAAATAGTTATGGCTCCTCAATGGTTTATTAAAGTAGTTGAACATAAGAATGCATTACTACAAAAAGCGCAAGAACTAGAATGGTATCCAAAATCAATGAAGATCAAACTTGATAATTGGATTAATAGTCTATCATGGGATTGGTGTATTAGCAGGCAACGTTATTTTGGTGTGCCATTTCCAGTATGGTATTCTAAACGTTTAGGGGAAGAAGGAAAAATTATTTTTGCTGATATATCTCAACTTCCTGTTGATCCACTATATGAATTACCAGCTGGTTACAGTAAGAATGAAGTAATTCCAGATTTAGATGTTATGGATACTTGGGCTACAAGCTCATTATCTCCTCAGTTATCTAGTTATGGTATTTCGCAGAATTTAACTGTAGATTCCACTCGACATAAGCAGCTTTTTCCGGCTGATTTAAGGCCACAAGCGCATGAAATTATTAGGACATGGACCTTTTATACTATGGTTAAGTCTTACCTACATCAAAATAGTCTACCTTGGTCTAAAATTATGATAAGTGGTTGGTGCTTAGCCGATGATAGAAATAAAATGTCAAAATCGAAAGGAAATGTTATAATGCCAACTGAATTAATCCAACTTTATGGAGCAGATGCAGTTAGGTATTGGGCCTCAACATCTGCACTAGGACATGATTGCGTAGTATCAGAACAAGTAATTAGTATTGGTAAAAAGCTAGTTAATAAATTATTTAATGCTACCAAGTTTATTCTACAACATATTACAAATAAACTTTTAGCAGAGCACATTATATCAATCAAATACTGCGTTGAGCACAAGATTATAGCTTGTACTACTGATTTATGGATGTTAAGTAAGCTACAAAATATTGTTAATAGTGCTTCTCAATTACTGGAAAATTATGAATATGCTGCTGCTAGATTACAAATTGAAGAATTTTTTTTAAAAGATTTTTGCGATAACTACCTTGAGCTAATAAAATCAAGAATATATGATAATGGCAATCAATATCAAAAAAGTGCTGTTTATAGTGCTTTCTGGGGACTAAAAACTATTCTAGAACTGTTTGCTCCCTTTATGCCTTTTATTACTGAGGAATTATACAGCGCTGTTTTTCAATCAAATAATTTACAAAATGACTCAATACATGGTAACAATAAATGGCCATTAAAACATAATTTTTATTACGATAGTTCAGCCTTTATTTCTGGAAACTTAGCTATAGATATTATTACTTTAGTTCGAAAATCAAAATCAGCAAGAAAATTATCTGTTAAAGCTCCAATATTATTATTACAAGTTAAGTATAATAACAATGATCAAGCTGAATTAGCAAGTGATTTTATTGAAGATTTAAAATCAGTAACTAATAGTAGTAATTTTTTGATTGTTGATAATCTTACTATTACTAATGATACAGCAATTGGAAGTCAAGTTATGGTTAATATAATTTATCCTGAACTGATGAAAACATGACGGCTAAATTTGTTCACTTACGAGTCCGAAGTTCTTATTCATTACTAGAGAGTGCGTTATCAATACAAGCAATATTATCGCTTTCTCAAGAACATGAAATGCAGGCTGTAGCACTTACTGATAATAGCAATTTATTTGGTTCTTTAGAATTTGCTCTTGCAGCTGTAAAGTTAGGTATTCAGCCTATTCATGGTATTATATTAAATATTCAATATTATGATCAAAGTAATAACAAAAAATATAGTGAGATATTATTAATTGCACAAAATAAAACTGGTTATCAAAATTTACTAAAACTAGCAAGCTTTCCTTATATAAAAAACGATAGAACTATTGTTAATCATATTACATTAGATGATTTATTTACTTACAGTGAAGGTATCATTGTTCTATCTAGTTATTTTTATGGAATTATTGGTAATTTATTGTTTGAAAAAAATTTTATATTAGCAGAAGATTATGCAAAAAAATTCAAAAAAGTATTTGATAGTCGCTTTTATTTTGAAATTAATAGAATTACTAGCAAACAAATCTATTCTATTGAAGAAGACTATGTTCAGTTAGCACAAAAATTAAATATACCTTTAGTAGCAACAAATAATGTTTTATTTGATAAAGGACAAAATTATGCTACACATGAAGTATTAATGAAGATTTGTAATGATAGCCTTGAAGAAGATAAGTTCAGAATAAATAACCAGTGCTATTTTAAGTCTCCAAAGGAGATGATTGAAACATTTTGGGATTTGCCTCAAGCGGTTGAAAATACAGTATATTTAACTCAGCGCATATCTTTTATGTTAGAGGCTAAAGAACCTTTACTGCCTAAGTTTGCAAAAGATGCTGATGAAGAAAATAAACTTATTAGACAATTATCTGAAGAGGGATTATTACAAAAACTAGATTTGCAATTTCACAACTGCTCTACCGATGAATTTAAAGATAAGAAAAAGATATATTTTGATAGGTTAAATTATGAGCTTAGCGTTATTTGTAGTATGAATTTTTCTGGATATTTTTTAATAGTTGCTGACTTTATAAAATGGAGTAAAAAAAATAATATATCTGTGAACCCTAGAGGATCAGGAGCAGCATCAGTAGTAGCTTGGGGATTAGGAATTACAAATCTTGACCCAATAAAATTTGGTTTATTATTTGAACGTTTTTTAAATCCAGAAAGAGTATCAATGCCTGACTTTGATATTGATTTTTGTCAAGAAAGAAGACTTGAGGTTATTAATTACGTTAGGCAAAAATATGGAGAAAGTAGAGTAGGACAAATTATCACCTTTGGAAAAATGCAAGCAAAAGCAGTAGTGAAAGATGTAGCTCGAGTTCTAGGATTAAGTTATCATTATGCTAATTATATTACCTCACTAATTCCATTTAATGCAATTAGCCCAGTAACATTAAAAGAGGCTATCAAAACAGTTAATGAACTTAAGAATGCGAATGAAGGTCAGGATTTATATAATTTTGAAGCATTAATTAATCTAGATGCTAGATATTTAAGGTTAATAAATAAGTGGAAAACACAAAATCACGTTAAAATTCAACAAATACTTAATAATATTGAAGATAAGCAATTAAAAAACTTAATCCTTGATAGCAAGGAGCAAGGTTATATAAATATCATCAGGTCTGAATGTATATATCAAAAAATAATTAACTACTGCCAAAGATTAAATTTAGATAATTTGGCAGCAGAATTCGAGCAAATGTGGGATGAATACCAAGATCTGATTAGTACTCGTAAAGCTCAAATTCAGAATGTTATTAAAACTGCTCTAGATTTAGAGGGTTTACATCGTCATGTTTCTGTACACGCTGCTGGTATAGTAATTTGCCAGCAAGACTTAATTGAAACAATAGCATTATATAAGGATAAGAATTCAGAAATTCCAGTAGTTCAGTATTCAATGAAATATTTAGAAGCAGCTGGACTTATTAAATTTGATTTTTTAGGGTTACAGACTCTTACTATTATTTCTAAATGTTTAGAATTATTGAGGAATAAAAATATTAACTTTGAAATAAACAGCTTAGAGTTTGATGATAAATTAACTTATAAACTACTTTCTAGTGGAAAAACTATAGGCGTTTTTCAATTTGAAAGTTCTGGTATGCAGGATGCTTTAAAGCGATTAAAACCGGACTGTATTGAGGACTTGATTGCTCTTGGAGCATTATATCGCCCTGGGCCAATGGATAATCTTAGAATCTATATTGATTGTAAGCACGGTAAATCACAGCCTAAGTATTTACATTCAAAACTTGAACCTATTTTAAAAGAAACTTATGGAACTGTTATTTATCAGGAACAAGTAATGGAAATAGCTAGAGTTCTTGCTAAATATACACTTAGTAAAGCTGATTTGCTGCGTCAAGCTATGGCTAAAAAAATAAAAACTGAAATGGAAAATCAAAAAGTAATTTTTGTTAATGGAGCTATAGATAATGGTGTTAGTAAAGAACAAGCGGAAAGTATTTTTTCTGAAGTAGAAAAATTTGCTGGATATGGATTTAATAAGTCTCATGCTGCAATATATGCAGTAGTTTCATATCAAACTGCATATTTAAAGGCAAATTATCCTACAGAATTCTTAGTTGCTTGTTTAAATCTGGATATTAATGACCATGATAAAATAGGTTTGTTTATTCAAGAAGCTAAAGAATTGGGTATAAAAGTTATTCCGCCAAATATAAATAAATCTGAAGAATATTTTACTATTTCGCAAGATAACGCTATAATCTTTGCTTTAGGAGCTATTAAAAATGTTACTCCTAGTGTAGGTAAAATGATAGTTAAAGAAAGATTGCGTAAAGGGCAATTTAAAAATATTTTAGACTTTGTTGTAAGAACTACTTCTTATGATATTAATAAAAAAGTACTTGAAAACTTAATACATGCTGGTTCTTTTGATGATTGTCATCAACCAATTAATCGACATCAATTATTTGCTAACATAGATCGCCTTAACAACTATGCTGTATCGCAACATCATGAAGAAAATATTCATCAATTTAGCTTTATTACTAGCACAGTAGAAGACATAATTAACTATGTACCTAAATATTCGCTACACGAAAAAGCAATGAAAGAATTTGAAGTGTTAGGATCATTTTTAACTTGTCATCCAATTTCATCACAGTGTGAATCACTTTTAGTTAATCATGGGGTTATTAATTCTAGGTATTTAAGTACAGAATTAGAATCTGGTAGTAGGAAAATTATTAGGATTGCTGGTGTAGTACAGAAAAAAAATTCTAGAATGTCAGCAAAAGGTAAATTTAATATTATTAAATTATCAGATAGGTATGGTACTTCTGAGATAAAAATTTTTGATGAAGAAATATTACGTAAATATGGATCTTTATTAGAAATAGGATCACTGGTAATAGCGAAATGTGATGTTTTTAAGGATGAAGGTGGTATTAGAATTGTAGCTACTGAGTTCAAGGATATTGAAACAATTAAAAATGATATAAATAAAAACTTACAATTAGTTATTGATCATGAACAGGATTTAATTGAAGTAATAAAGGTAGTTACCAGCAATAACAGCACTGAAGGTAATACTGAAATAAATATAGCATTACCATTTTTTAACCAGATATTTAAAGTAATTATTACTGTTAAATTAAAACATTCATTAAATATTGATCAAATAATAAGCTTGAACAAATTTAATCGAAACGATTAAGAATTAATCACTGAAGTTTTGGTATAATAAAGAGGTAATAGAATATCAAAACGTGACAAGATTTTGCTGAGTTAGAAGAAGTATAAACTAAAAATTTTGTGATATAGCAAAAGTTTTGCTATAAAAAATGATTTAGTAGGAAGAAATAAAACTTTTGATCAGAAAATACAAAATCTGATCTAGATAGTAATTTGCAGTACATGAAACAAAAAAATGTAATAGAAAAATATAGTTAAATACAAGCTCTAAACCTGCACATTACAATCCAAGTACATTTCACCTGTTGGTTTAGTATAAATATTTTGTAATTCATGATGTATACCGCACTCTTGGTTATTAACATCATCATATATGTTATTAGTACTGTCAATATTGGCAACAGAAATAGCGGAGCTTACATTAGCTGCTTGACTATTTTCTTCGGCTGTACTTGGATTATTCTGCAGTTTGTTTTTCTTCTGGACACGAGCATATATAGGAGACAACTGTACTTGAGTGTCAGGATTAAAAGGTTCAGCAGTAAAATCACTACTTGGCGGGATGCTTTGTAACTCAGCATACTCATCTTCATTTTTGCTAAGCAAATCGTTTTTCTTGTTGAGTAAATGTTCTAGCTTATTGCTTTTGCGATTAAGATAGCAGATTGCTGCTAAGGCAGCAGATGTTGTGATTGCTCCTACTATAACTATAAGTGGTACATAGTTATTATCTTCGCATTGAGTATGAGTAGTATCAATAGCATCATTGCTATTATTGTTGTTTTCATCAAGCATTGTTAGGTTATATATGCTGCAATATGCTTCTATTAAATACTCTTTAGCGCAATTTTTTACTACTTTACAGGTTATATTAGTATATTGTTCAACATTAAAAAGGCCATTTACTATTTCAAAAATACCAACACTATCGCTAATATCGGTACTTATATGCTTAGATGTTAAATTTTGAGTGGACATACAATGTTCAGTAACAATGGTTGACAACGCTTTTAATGTTAGCTTTTTAGTGCAATGCTCAGTAATACTTTCTAATGCCTCTGTAGGATTAGATACACCGAATACTAAGTCACTACTACACTCTTTAGAATCATATAAATGGTTGCTGTAGCTGTTACCACCATCATGCAGCGGTCGAAGAAAAATAGAGCCACACATCTCGTATGCTCTAAATCCCAATAGCTTTACTAAGCCTACTATTTCCTTAGAAATAGCAACAATACAATGCTTACTACTTCCTCCAGCAATATTGTGTTTAATATTTGAAACATTACCCATAATACTCATAAATAACCACCTTGTATTTAAATACTATAAAGCTTCAAGTGTATAGTATTTATTTCAGTTGTCAACATTACTAAAATATTTAATTACATACTGTATTTTTGAAAGCATATCAAATTTAGATATTTCTAAGTGTTATTTCCGACTATTATTCTCTAATAGCATAAATTCATATTTAGCGTAATTAACTTTATATTTTCCTAAGACAATATATATTCTTTATTTAAATCTTTAAAATCTATTTAGGCATGATTACAATAATTTACTTAACCGCCCATATAGTTTATTTCCTCATCCTCTGAACTGCCTGAAAATATCTCATCCTCTGAACTGCCTGATGAAAACATCTTAGCATTTGTAATATCTTTCTCCTTTGTTACTTCTGACGTTCCTGGTTGCAAATAATCATCTATGTTCAATTCAATATTAGTGTTTTCTGTTGTAGTGAAATCCAATTTCTCAATATTATCTCTAAGTCTGATCATATATTTAGTTATTTCTGCAATAGGTGGAGTCATAATAGTATGCTCATGTTTTTGAAGCCATTTTATGCAATTATTTAGATTTTGATTTCCAAATGATTTTTTAAATATTTTTAAATCCGTATACTCATGTTGCAATATGTGTATAATTCCTATAATTCTGTTTCTAATCATGTTAGATATTTCTTCTTGATCAGTTTTTTTATCCATATTTTTGTGCTGGAGCTCTAAGAAGTTTGCTCGTGTAGCAAAGAATGGCTGATGTTTTTTATCTTGAAAACATAATACATTATTAAATGTTTCTTTGCTTAGATATTTAGTATCGCACTCAGCCAATATAACTATTATATAGTTATATAGCTCTTCAATTTCTTTTTCTAAATTCCCAGAAACTTCTTTTGAAATATTGATGAATTCTAATATATTTAGAAATAATTCTGAATTTTTTCCAATTGCATGATTTACTATCTCACCAAATGCATCGTCCATAAATGCATGAAATATATGTACTAATTCTACAACTATTTCTTTGATAAATTCCTCACATTGTTTCAATATTTCATAATCTTGAAGTTCATCAGCTAAGTTTGCTTTTAATCTGGATATATTGATGAATTCCTTTAATATTGGGCATTCTTGATGGAAACCAGTTTTCTTAGGTATCAGTTCTTCTTTATAAATTTCTGTTTGATACATTGTAATACTGTCCTTTCGCTTCTCAATCTCTGTTGAGCTTGCTTTAATTAATTTTGATATTACAGAAAAAAATGTCTCTCCATATGGAGTAGAATAATTTATTAGCTCAGCACTGAATTTACTTTCAGTATCTTTTTCCTTAATATTAATTAATATATTAAATATAAGCCAAACTATATTATACTTTGGCTGTAATTCTAAGTCGTATTCATCAATAGCAAGATATTCTAATATTGCATGCCAAATTGAAATAACATTCTTCTCATTATCTTCATCAATCTTAAAATTTAAGAACTGTTGAACAAATTCAATATCTTTTTTGCTACTAAAAAATAAAAATTCCGTAGCCACTTCAATTGTAGTAATGTAATCCTTAGGATTTCCATGAAAATTTTGCGTTATATATTTTAATATTACAGACTGAAGCGTATCACCACACAATGTTTTATAATCTATTAGCTTATTATATAATCCTGGACATAATTTCTCTACAGTTTCTGATATTTTAATTATATTTAAAATTGGCTTGCAATCATTTTTTACTTTAGCATATTCTAGTGCTGCTGAAAGTAGTGTATCGATACTTTCAGTAAATATCTTTTTACATAATTCCATATCTTCATCTTTTTCTTTATCAATGTTTCTTAATGATTTGCAGATACTATTAACCAAATTGCAGCTTTTTTGTTCTTCTATATATTTTAACAGTATTGAAAAAACTGTGTTACCATCATCAAGTTGGTATTTAATTAATTCATTAATCAAGTTAATTCCATTTGACTTAGCTATAGAAGATATGGCAAAAACACATTCTATTATTGCAGTATTATTTACACCTTTAATATTATATGCGCGCAATAAATATATTGCTGATGCAGTAACATCAAAAAACTCATCACATTCTATTATTGCATTGTCATTTACACCTTTAATATTATATGTGCGCAATAAATGCATTGCTAATGCAGTAACATCAAAACACTCATCACATTTACTTTCATATATAAATTGTAATACCATAGAATGAATTGTATCACCATTTTCAATTTTATATGTTGTAAATATCTTGAACAACTCATTATCTATAAACTTTGATCCAAGCAACAATACAATTAGTGGTGCATATTGTTGTTCCTTTATTATGATGCTAAGGAATACTGGTAAGATTTGTTTAGATGTTATTAATTCTATAAGTGTTTCGTTTACGATTGTTTCAAATATATCAATTGCTTGACTAAATGTGTCTGCATTGTCAAATATTTGTTCATTTATTGTTGAAATCACATATTCCAATACTTGGTATAATTTTTGTTCAAGCACCTTTGTTCTGTTGATACGTATTAGAGCCTTGATTATATTGATTGCATCATTTACTTCTATATTTTCATTGTTACATTTTATATAGTTTTTTACTATTTTTTTATCTTCATTTCGAATATTGTCTTTGATGATATCAAAAATAAATTTTTCTTCAGTATATTCATTGCATTCGTCTGACACCGTATTGGTTATCATTGTATTATCTTCATTAACATGCTCATTAGAGGTTTCTATGCTATCTGTCAGCGCACTAAATAACTTGTTATACGTAATGTTGTCTGTACTTTTCGAGTATACAGTGTCAAATTTTTTATTTACATTCATATTAGTCATTAAAAAAGCAGTAAGCACTGTGATAACTTGTTGATATTGATCTATCAAGAACAATTTATTATTATTTTTCACTCCATTCATTTTAACTGATTGAATAAGTGGTATCGTTATCTGCTCAGCTTTAGATTGATCTGCAGTTCTTATTACTGCATCTTTTCTATTTTCTATATTAAAACTTCGACTTATAGCATTTTGTCTAAAAATAATACTATGTGGTTTATTTGATGCTATATTATCTGCTTTTCTATAACTTTGTTGGTTATTTTGTCGCTGTCCTAGTTTTAAGCTACAATCACTATTTATACACGTAATGCTAATCAGAGAATATACTATATAATTTCTAAATGTTTCAGCATCCTTTTTATTGGATGCTCTAGTACTAGAATTAGCAATAATATTATTAACAAACTGATTATCGAATTCTAAATCTTGATTGCTAGGTACAGTAAATTGTTGATTTTTAATATTGAATTGCATAAATGGTATAGACACATTAAAGTCTATATTAGCATCATTAATACTACCAGTCCTTAAATTTAATTCTTTAGCAAAAAACAAGACTGCTGAATCAATAGTACAAAATAATGTTATACTTACCAGCTTATCTTTATATAGTAATCTTACTCTCAAAATAAGATTATGTAATTCACTATTACATCCATATAGCTTCTCTATTGTATTACGTGTACTTTTTTCCTTAATAAAATTACTTTTATACCTCCAATGTGCAGCAGACCAGATTGAGCAACTTCATGCATCTTGCTAGTACGTATCTGCACCTCAATTTTTTGCTTTGTCGGACCAATTATTATTGTATGAAGAGACTGGTATCCGTTTTGCTTTGGTACTTTAATAAAATCCTGAACCTTTTCAGGTAAAAACTCATAATCATTATGTAGCAACTTTAATACTGTGTAACAACGTGCTAATGCATCATGGGTAGAATCTATAATAACTCTAAGAGCAATAATATCATTTAACTGATCTAATCTAATGCTCTTATTTTCCATTTTTTGTTGAATGGAACAAAAAGATTTAATTCTAGCTGATATCACTGCTTTAATTTCAGCGTGCTGTAAATTGTCTCGAATTTTATCAGCAATATTATAAATTACTAACTCTGCATCTTTTATAGTGTTTAGGTAGTCTATGATATCTCTTTCTGAAGCACTAAATAGTAAGTTTTTTAGAAAAAATTTATGTACTTTGGTTTGTATATCATTTATTCCTAACTCAGTTATTAGTGGTAAATAAACTTCTAATATTTCTACTATAATATATTGACTTTGCTCTTTAGTTATTTGAATTCGGTTAAATAGGCTTATATAGTGTAACAAATATGCTAGCCGAACAAGAAGTACCTCTATTTTTAGGTCTTTATCTATTTCTAGTAATATAGTTCTTGTTTGATTTAGATCATTTTGTAGGTAGTTATTAAATGATATTTTAAGATAATTTTTGACTAGTTTAACAATATCTAGACCAAAATTATTTTTTATTTTTGTTAAATCAGATTTGGTAATTTTCGGATCAGATATATTAATGGTTGTACAAAGCATTGATGCAATTACTAAGCTGTAGTTTGGGTATATAGCTACAATTATTTGTCCTATCTCTAATGGATAAAGCGCGTGGTATATACAATTTTTAACAGCAAAATCTATTGTTTTTTGCATAGTCATTATAATCCAAATGATAATTTGGCGTTTATACAATTAACCATTACACCTAGCATATATATCTTCCATCTTAATATTGGTACTACGATATCTTAAATAAACATTAAAACCTTTATATAATTTAGAGTATAATACTTTTTTATGAAAATCACCGAGATTTAATAATACTTTTAAATTATTATTACATTTAAACAATTAAATTGCTAAATTTTTGGGGTTGAGGTATAAGTACATAAATTAATCAATATCTATATTATTTTAGGATAAAAGTAAAAAACTAAAATAATTTAATTATAAAGCATAAGTAAATGTCATACTAGAAAATTTAATGCATTGATAGTTGTTATGATTAATAGTTGAATGTTAAGTTAATGTTCTTAATTGTATATAAGAACAATTCAAGTTTTTTATGAAGCAACATTAAACATATCTTAATGAAGCTATTTAGCCAATGAATTAACAAAGTGCTGAATAAAATCATGTAGTATTTTCTTATAAAGTTTATTACATATTCAATTTAATATAATATAGTTTGCAAGAGTTTAGATTTTATGCTGAGCTTTAATAAGCATAAAATACAAGATTTATAAATCTAAAGTATATGACATGATGTTATCTATGCTTGCTGTAATTTATGTAATAATAACATGTATAGCCTCAAAATTTGAATTTTATAAATTATATAGCGAGTAAGTTTATGGAGAATTTTTACAGATGAGCAAAAGAATTATAATAGATGCAAGTTACCCTAATGAAACTAGAGTAGCTTTAATAGATAATAGCTGTAGCATAGCAGAAATTGAATATGAAACAGCAAGCAAACATTTAATTAAGGGAAACATATATCTTGCAACAATTACTAATATTGAGCCTTCTTTGCAAGCTGCATTTATTGATTATGGTAACGGGAAAAGTGGCTTTTTACCGTTTAGTGAAATACATCCAAATTATTATCATAATTCTATTAACCACTTGCCATTTAGTACTATTCCTCTTATAGAAATTACTTCAGATGATATTAAGGAGCAGGAATTATATAATAATCTTTCAAGTGGTAAAGAAATTAATATTGAAGAATCTGATATTGATGATAGTAAAATAATTACAGCACTAAAAAATACTGAAAATATTCAAAACGATGAAATTGATCCACTAAGTAAACATAATGAGCAAAACAGTGTAGAATCATCAATGCCTGAAAAACAACAAGAAATTCAAGATGTAATTAGTAAAGGGCAAATGGTTTTAGTACAAGCAACTAAAGAATCTAGAGGTAATAAAAATGCGTCTTTTACTACTTATATTTCTTTATCTGGGAAGTATTGTATACTAAATTCAAATTTACCAAATAACAGTGGTATTTCAAGAAGAATTACAAATTCAGAAGATAGAAAACAATTAAAATCTATTGTAGGAGATATAATATCCAAAATAACAAATACATCTAGTGTTGTTATTAGAACTGCTGGTGCTGGTAGAACTTCCTATGAAATAAAAAAAGATTTTAATTATTTATTAAAGCTTTGGAATGAAATTATCAATACAGCTATACAGGTTAATTCTCCTGCATTCATTCACATTGAAAATGACATTATAAGAAGAACTATTCTTGATATGTATAATATTTCAGTTACAGAAATAATTATACAAGGCAAAGAAGCATACGATTGTGCTGTTAAGTTTATGAATGCTATTTTACCATCTGACGTAGATAAAATTAAAGAACATAAATCTATAATTCCGATTTTTACACAATATAAGCTTGAAGAACAGCTTGCTACATTATATAAGCCAATAGTTAATCTTCCATCTGGAGGATATATTGTTATTAATCCAACAGAAGCTTTAATTGCAATTGATGTGAACTCTGGTAAAGACACTTCTGAACAAAATATTGAAGAAACAGCTATCAAAACTAACTTAGAAGCAGCAAAGGAAATTAGCCGTCAAATAAAGTTAAGAAATCTATCAGGGCTTATTACCATCGATTTTATTTGCATGTTAGATTCTAAAAATCATAAATTAATTGAAAAAAGTTTTAAGCAATATCTTATCAATGATAAAGCAAGAATACAAATTGATTCCATTAACCACCTTGGGGTGTTACAAATGTCCAGACAAAGATTAAGACCATCTTTCTTAGAGTCTAACTCAGTTATATGTTCTCATTGTAATGGAAAAGGCATAGTTAGAGCCGAAGAATCTAATGCTATGATTATATTACGTACTATTGAAAATGAAATATACGCATCTAAATCAAATATTGTAAATATTTATGCTCACTTGCATTCTATTACATATATTCTAAATAACAAGCGAGCAGAAATAGCTGCTATAGAGAAAAAGTACAATGTGCAATTAAAATTTTATAATGATTTTCAATCTACTTCAGATAGTTTTTCTATAGAAAAAGTTACACTATCTTCAAATACTACTAAAGATTCCATTCTGGAAACACCATTAGTAACTAGCTCTAAATTATTAGATAACATAGAAAATCCTATTTTGAAAACAGTAGCTAATAATATTATTCCAGATTCTAAAATATTATTAACAAAAAGGAAGCAAAGAAAAGCAACTCTTGACCGAGAGTTGCAAATACCATCAGTTAAGAAAATATCTAAAGTTATAAATAAAAAGAGAAATAATCACAGTAAAACTGAAACTACTAAGCTAGTAAAAGGAAGAAAAAATATCGATGCTAAAAATACATAAAATATTAACCTTATCGTAATTTTATTTTTTATTAGCTTACTCTAAATTTGATAAATTGCTTAATGATATGTAATTGTGTTTTAAACTGGTAATTAGAAGATAATATATTAAGTTGATGCTATTTTTCATGATATTCTTTCTCTTTGATATTTTTTTAACATCCAATAGATTGTCTTTTATCATTTGTAAACCAGTTTGTTAAGTTGTTTTTTCATGACTTATATCCTAAGTCTTCTACTTAATTAGTCTTGAGCAAAAGTTGATAAATCTCTTTTCTATTAGCTTCCACACAAGGTTGTATTTGCTTTTCCACATCTATTCTAGCTAATTTTATTTAAAAACGCTTCGCATTTTTTATTAGCTAAGACAATCATATGCAAATCCACAGTTGTTTTATATAGAGCTATTTCATTGATAAGATCGAGATAAGCTATAGCATAAATCTTATTTTTTTGCCACCAACGCTCAAAAGTCAAATGTGGTTTTGCTGTCATTATACAAGATAGTAGTCTACGTTGCTTGTTATATAAATCTTCTTTAAGAGAGCGTATAGCTAGTCTATTCCAGTAATGGTCACTAATCATTAATTGATCACAACACTTTCTTAACCAATATAAGCTTAGTGTTTCTCCTGCAGCAAAGTAAGTTTTAGCAACTTTATTATAATCCGATTTACTATTGACTGAGACTAAAATAATGTCTAAAACAGATATTAAATAATCGATATTAGATAGATGAGTAGCAAGCCTTGATGGAATATTATGAGAACTATAATAATCAAATTTATCTTTAGCCTTTGCTGTAATACTATATGATAACGAAGAAATTTTCTTAGCCAATGCTATAGCAGGCTTTTTATAAAGATCGATAGTTTTAGTAATATCTAGTTCAGCGGTATTTTGTATAAACCAGCTTATACCTCTTCTAATTAGTTTATTGATTTCACTGAAAATTATAACTTGTACTTCATTATTAATATGAGTACCAAGATTATCAATATTTTGCCATAGCTCATCTATAGAGAAAATTTCATTAGTGATTACATATGATTTAACTATATTATCTATAGTAGCTTTTGTATCATTCTGTATCATATTGAGAATTGGTCCACTAATCTGATTAATAACCTTGTTACTTAATACAGTTAAAATAATTTCTTTTCGTAGTGGATGCGTTGATATTTCATCATAGAATCTTTTTTGCATTAACTCTGGAAAATAGTTCAGCAAATACTTATTTAAAAATGGCTCGCTCGCTAAATCAGTTTTAATTAATTCAGCGTATGTATGCATTTTGCTGTAGGACAATAAAATAGCTAACTCTGGTCTTGTCATTTTCTCTTTTGAAAGTGCTCTTTGAGCGATTTCATTATCTGATGGCAAAAATTCAACAGCACGATCTAGCAATCCAGCTTGCTCAAGAGTTCTAATCATATTTGTAAACATTTCCATAGTAAATAGTTTTGACTTTTCAGTAATTGTAATTGCCTGATTTTGTTTATAATTATCAATCAAAACTAGTTTTTCCACCATCGGAGACATTTGCTCTAAAATTTTATTTCTTTCTTTTAAAGTAAGCTTATTTTTAGCCATAGCGTTATTTAGCGCTATCTTAATATTAACTTCATGATCAGAACATCCTACTCCAGCTGAATTATCAATAAAGTCAGTATTAATTCTTCCACCTTGTCTTGCATATTCAATACGACCACGTTGTGATATTCCTAAATTTCCTCCTTCAGCTATTACTTTCGCTGATATATCTTTTGCATTGCAACGTAATGCATCATTTGATTTATCTCCAATATCGAACATACTTTCATCTGATGCTTTAATATAAGTACCTATTCCTCCATTCCAGATTAAATCGACCTTGGCTTTAAGTAACGCTTTAATTAACTCTTCTGGTTTTACTTCATTTTTGCTAAGGTTAAATAGTTGTTGAGCTTCTGAAGATAATTTAATGATTTTAGCAGAACGGGAAAATACTCCTCCACCTTTAGATAAAACTTTTGTATCATAATCAGACCATTTTGAGTGAGGAAGGTGAAATAATCTTAAACGTTCTTGATAACTTTGCTTAGGATCTGGATTTGGATCAACAAAAATATGAATATGATTAAAAGCTCCTACTAGCTTTATTGTATTTGATCTAAGCATTCCATTACCAAAGACATCGCCAGACATATCCCCAATACCAACAACAGTAATGGAATCTTTTTGTACGTCAATACCTAAATGTCTAAAATGATGTTGTACTGATATCCATGCTCCTTTAGCTGTAATTCCCATTTTTTTATGATCATAGCCATCAGAACCTCCAGAAGCAAAAGCATCTCTTAGCCAAAAATCGTATTCTTGAGAAATTTTATTAGCATGATCAGAAAAAGAAGCAGTGCCTTTGTCTGCTGCAACTACTAAATATGGATCATCATAGTCTTCGTTTTTTATTACAGTGTTTTTAGGAGGCAATATTCCATCAGTTACCGTATTATCTGTAATATCCAATAGCCCTCTAAGAAAGTTTTTATAACATTCTACAGCTAATTTTTGGTAAGAAGATGCATTAGCAGTACTTTCTGGATGAACTTTTACAAAAAAACCACCTTTAGATCCAACAGGAACAATTACAGTATTTTTAGTCATTTGAGCTTTCATTAATCCAAGTACTTCAGTTCTATAATCTTCTCCACGATCAGACCATCTGATACCTCCTCTTGCAACTTTTCCTCCTCGTAAATGAATACCTTCAAATTGGTTAGAAAATACAAAAATCTCAGCATAAGGCACTGGTAATGGCAAATCTGGTACTAATTGTGACTTAATTTTAAAAGAAAGGTAATCTTTGTACTTACCATTTTTAGTACGATGATAATAATTAGTTCTAGAGATTGCTTTAACCAAAGCTAACATTGTCCTTAATACCTTATCTTCAGCACTGCTGTTAATTAGACTTAAATTTTTATACAATTCTTGCTCAATACTATCAATATCATGTTTTATAGTTGTTAGATTAAATATATGATCAAATAAATTTAAAAGCGTATTAGTGAATTGGTAATGTTTGATAAGTAATGATTTTACATAATCTTTACTATAGGCAAATTTGATTTGTTGTAGGTAGTGAACTAATGCTTGTAAAAGTCTAACTTGGTAAGCATCTATATTAATTAATGTAATTAATTTATATAGTGCATCATGTTCTAGACCTTCTGTCGTAATCTTCTCTAGTATAGCTTCAACATTTTGTTTCATTAGTTCCAGATTTAGGGTATTAAACTCAATTTTAGGAGATAGATTAAAGTTATACATCATATATCAGATTGATTACTATTCATTGAATATAGAGCATTTAAATCTTGACGAATGTTGAAATTACTATCTACTAACTCTTGTTTATTGGAATCTAAAGCAAGTTGTGAAATTAGCGGCCTGCTGTTTTCAGTTGAGATTTTAAATGTTTGTTCATCTAAAATGTTAAAGTTTAAATTTTCAATTATAGGAAAAACTTGAGATAGTGAAAGTTTACTACCAGGATTATATATTTTTAAACTAAAAATATGCTGTGAATGTATTATAAAGTTAAATGTTTGCTTACCGCTTTTTTGAGCTTTAATAATATATTTTAAGTCATTAACTGCTTCAGCAGAATTAAAATTTTGAATGTAATTTTTAGGAAAAATATATGCATTATCTTTGAAAAGCTTTAATCCTTCAAATAACCCATATGATTTAACTAAAGATGCTTTAAATGATTCTATCCACTGGGCTGATAAATTTTCAAGGTTATTTTCAAGCTCTTTAATGTTTAAATTAGTAAGCACATTCTGATCAATTGGCATACTAATATAAATACTACAGAAATTTGGTGGAACTGTATTTAACTCACTACTTAAAATTTTAGTATTAAAAGCTTTTATTAAGCAACTAGTAATATTAGCATGAACATTAGGAGTTAATCTTATGCTTGGTAAAAAAACTATTATATCAATAATATTATTAAGACAATTCGGGAACAGGCAAAGCCTTAACGCATTATTGTTCATTGCAGATAACACTTTTAGGCAAGCACAATAAAGGCTTTCTAAGCTAGCTTCAAACAGCATTTCTCTAGGCAAAGATTCAAAAATTGCCTTAAATCTTTTTGCATTATAGCTGTTGCTGCTAAATTTTGAAAAACTAAGTATATCTTTTAATTTATCAAGTAATATAGGAATATTCTGCACTGATTGCTGCTTTGTTGAAGCGCTGTAAAGACCTAAAAAAATCATAGCTGAGTCAAAACTACCGTTTTTGTTTTTCTGCTTTATAAGCATATAATTAATAAAACTACTTTTATGAACTGTAGATGGCTTATTAATTTTACCAATTAGTATTGTCTTTTTATCATTACCTTGGTTACAGGCAAGATGCATAATATTTTCTATATCTTGCTCTGGAAAAAATGCTTTATGCCCAGCTACAAGACTACTTGTTCCATTTAATAAATTATAATTAATACAACTTAAAAAAGTAAAATTATCAGCTTTGAGCCAATGCAAAAAATCTACAATCGATTTTTTTTCCTGATCAGAAGAATGGGATAGCGATGTAATAATTTTTTCAATTTCCTGCAGAATAGGATGCCAATCTGCCGAAGTTTTATTAATTTGCTCTAAAATTGTAGTAAGCTGGCTTTTTATGCTATCTAAGAACTTTTTATCAAATGTTCCATGTATTTTACATAATATTAAAGATTCAATATTATTATTATTTACTGCATGGTTATTATTCTGAAAAGCAGGGAAAACATCAACTAGTGCTCCATTCTTATTTCTTTTTGTTGCAACTACAGGATGAATAAAGAAAAATGGTTCTAGCCCTATTCTCTCTAACAAAGACTTAATCGAATCAATAATAAAAGCTGCATCTATATTGATAATTTTAAACTCAATAAAAGGAGAAAAGTAGCTTGATTGATTAGATTGAGAGAGAGTAACTAGATAATTCTTATTTATAGGCTTTTTTTTAAAAAACTCATATGCACTTAAAGCTGCATCTTTGAAAAAATTAGTGCTATAATTTTCTGTGTAATCAATTGGAATATATGAATAAAAGCTTTTGACAAATTTAATTAATAACGTGTCATTAGAATACTTAGGCTCACTTTTTATTGCGTTAATAACTTCTGTTTGTAACTTAGTATTATCACAACTAAAGATTGAAGTAAGTGGAATATCTAAATCTTGATTATTCATATACATTAAATAATAATTTAAAATAGAAAGTTTATATTATAATATACGCTTTCAGCAATAATAAAAGTAATATCTAAACCAATGACTAGTGAAACTATCTTTGCCCAATCTTCTGCTAAAGGCAAAGCAGGAGTTGCTATTTTTAGAGTTTCTGGTAATTTATCATTGTTAATAGTTGAACGTTTATGTGGTAAATTTAATATAATTCCAAGGCGAGTCTACTATCGAACTATTCGTTGTCATATAACCAAACAAGTGATTGACAAAGCTTTAATAGTATATTTTCAAGGTAAACAAAGTTTTACAGGAGAAGATGTAATAGAAATACACACACATGGTAGTATTGCTGTAGCTAAAATGTTAACTAAATGTATACTAGAATTTGAGGGTGTAAGGTTAGCTGAACCTGGAGAATTTGCTAGGAGGGCTTTCTTAAACGGTAAAATGGATCTAACTATGGCAGAAGGATTAGTAGATCTGATTGAATCAGAAACACTGATGCAACATAAACAAGCAATTAGGCAAATGGAAGGAGAGCTTGAAAAGTTATATAGCTACTGGCGTAGAATGTTAATTAAAATAATAAGCTTAGTTGAAGGATATATTGATTTTCCTGATGAGGAAATACCGCAGTCAGTTCTTGAAGATGCAGAATCAATTATTGCTAGGTTAACCAAGGAAATTTCTAATCATTTAGGTGATGCCCGTAAAGGGCAAATGCTTAGGCATGGCATAGTATTAACAATTACTGGTGAAACTAATACTGGTAAATCTAGTTTATTAAATTATTTAACCATGAAAGAAGCAGCTATTGTATCAGATATTCCAGGAACTACTAGAGATGTTATTGAAGCTCACCTTGATATTGGTGGATATCCAATAATAGTTCGTGATACTGCTGGCATTAGAGATAGTAATGATCCAATAGAACAAGAAGGCATTAAAAGATCTTTGTTAGCATTCAAGAATTCTGATATTAGAATTTTAATGATTGATGCAACAAATATGAACAGTGTTAATCACACTATTGCCCATTTGTTAAATGATATTTATACAATTATAGTAATTAATAAGATTGATCTAGTAAACTATAACTATGACAGTAGTATTTTACCGCGCAACAAACCAATAGTTGCGATATCGCTGCAACAGCAGGTTGGGCTAGATCAATTAATGGCAGAAATAGTAAATTATGCTGAAAAAATAGCAGACCCAGGAAATTTTCCTGCTATTACTAGAGAGAGGTATCGTAACAGCCTAAATCAGGCATTGAAATTGCTACAGTTGGTAAATTTGAAAAGTGATTTAGTATTGGCAGCAGAAGATTTAAGAATAGCAATTAAGCATCTTGAACATATTACCGGACAGATTAAAATAGATGATATTTTATCAGAAATTTTTGCTACCTTTTGTATAGGTAAATAAATTTAACTTTATAAATTATTAATTATTACTGTTATATTTGTATTATTATGCGGCTTGATTCTCAACTAGAAAAAATTATGACTGAATGGCTTCATTACATTCAATATTATAAAAATTATTCAATTAATACATGTAATTCGTATAATAATGACTTAAAGCAATTTTTTGATTTTATAATTGATTATTGTAATTTAAGTAAATTAGATGTTAACCATCTTTGCTCAGTTGATATAAGATTAATGAGAAGTTGGTTAAGTCAAAGATATAGTCGTCAATATAATCCTAATTCTAACAGTAGAGCATTATCTAGTGTTAAAAATTTTTATAAGTATTTATTTAAGCAACATAATTTGGTTAACAAGATTATCAACAGTGTTAGAAATCCTAGATCAGCAAAGCGTTTACCAAAAGCACTTGACGTTGAAGATACAGTGGCTTGTACTAATAAAATCGATAGCATAGCAGCTGATAAATGGATAGGCGCTAGAGATAAAGCATTATTATTTTTATTGTATGGACAAGGGTTACGTATTTCCGAAGCTTTATCCATTACTAAAGCTAGCTTAAAATCTGAATCCTTAATAATTAAGGGAAAGGGAAATAAGGCTAGGCTAATTCCCTGGCTTGATATTGCTAAGCAACTAGTATTAGATTATATAAATGTTGTGCCATATTCACTAACTGATAGTTCTTCATTATTTGTCGGAAAAAGAGGGAAAAAACTACAACCAGCTGTATTTGGCCGTCATTTAATTAAATTAAGACGTCAGTTAAATTTACCAGAATCACTAACAGCACATACTTTTCGGCATTGTTTTGCTAGTCATTTGCTTAATAATGGTGCTGATTTACGTTCTATACAGAAGCTATTAGGTCATCAAAGTTTATCATCAACGCAGATATATACAAAAATTAATGCTGATTTTTTAACTTCAGTGTATAATAAATCGCACCCATTAGTTAGAGATCAAAACAACAAAACTTAATAAATTATAGTAAATTATGAGTAAAATAATACTACCTAAAGGATATAAACCTTCTGAAGAAGAAGAATATATGAATCCTAATCAACTTGAATATTTTAAGCAAAAACTTGAAAAATGGAAAAAAGAATTAATTCAAGTATCTTTGGAAACTATTGATCATTTAAAAGATGACCATCTTAAATACCCAGATTTAAACTATCAAGCGTCTAGAGAAGCAGAAACTACTATTGAACTTAGAACAAGAAGCAGATATAAAAAATTAATTGATAAAATTGAAGCTGCATTAAAGAGAATTGAACTAAAACAATATGGTTACTGTGAGGAAAGTGGGGAAAAAATAGGATTAAAAAGGCTTGAAGCTCGTCCAATAGCAACATTATGTATCGAATCACAAGAACGTCATGAAAAATTTGAAAAACAACATAATGATGATTCTGATGCAGATGAGTTTAATTGAGTATATTATTACAAAAATAATATTGAAAGAATAATAAGCAAATTTGGAGATTTATAATGTTTATTGAAAAGATAAAAATCGGAAACAATGTTCCTGATGATATTAATGCCATAATTGAAATACCGATGAACCAACAATATATCAAATATGAAATTGATAAAAGTTCTGGAGCAATAATAGTAGATAGATTTTTACAAGTAGCAATGTCATATCCTTGCAATTATGGGTTCGTGCCTCATACTATTGCTGGAGACAATGATCCATTAGATGTGCTTGTTATTACAAAATATCCTTTACTTTCAGGATCAGTAATCAATGTTAGACCAGTTGGTGGGTTAACTATGATAGATGAATCTGGTCAGGATGAAAAAATTTTAGCAGTACCTAATAGCAAAGTAGACAGTAGTTATGATAACATTAATGATATTACAGATCTAGACATTGATTTAAAAAAACGCATTCGCCATTTTTTTGAACATTATAAAGATCTAGATCAAAAAAAATGGGTTAAAGTGAAAGATTTTTTTAATCAAAACATAGCAAAAAGTATTATTAATCAATCATTAATAAAAAGATAAACTATCTTTAATTTTTATGTATGCATGCTAAATGTTCTAATAAAAAATTGGCAAAATAATATTTTTGCTAATGCTTGGATTATCGATACTGACAATGCAGATCATGCTCTAAGTATTTTACTGAAATTTTGCAGTAAAATATTTAATTACAGCTGTAATGCTATTTTGCAGCATCCAGATTTAATTCTAGTTAAGCGTGAGTCTCTTAATGATAAAAGCAAGTTTATTACTGTTAAGCAAATACGTGATATGCTATTTTTTTTAAATAAAACATCAATAAAGTCTACTACAAAAGTAGCAATTATATATGAAGCAGAATACATGAATATTCATTCTGCCAATTGTTGTTTAAAAATACTTGAAGATCCACCTCTTAATAGCTATATTTTCTTAATTACTACTAAATTTGTAAACCTACTTTCTACAGTTAGGTCGCGTTGTCATTTACTTACTCAGAAATTTAATAATACTAATATTAGGTTAGTATCACTATTTGAAATTGAATACAAAAATCTAATTAGTATGCTTAACGATCAAACTAATAAAATACAATTAGAATTTATTCAAAAAGTAAGGTCTATACAACTAAATTCGAAGAATGGTATAAATTTGGTCAAGCTTGCATCACATTACTTGTTAAATCTATTAGACATAAAGTTGGGTTAAAAGAAGATTATCCTAATAACGATCTTGCTATTGTTGAAATAGGAGTTATTGAAAAAATAAGTAATACTAATTCAATTGGAATGCTAATTCAAAAATATGAAAAGATAAGTAAAATTATATATAATACTAGCAATGTTGATTTAGATATTTGTAATTCTACATTATTAATATTATCACTAATACAGAATCAATTGTAGTGTTCGATGAAAATAATAATTAACGACTGTTCAGTTATAACCAGACTTGATAAGTTCTTGAAAAAAAAATATCCACATCTTACTCAAGGCTTGATAGAACGTGGAATAAGAAAAGGTCATATAAAAGTTAATGATACAAAACCTAAAGCAAAATTACATGTTAAAGATAATGATGTACTTATTATAGCCGACTATATAATAACTTGTAGTAATCAAAATTATATTAAACCTGAAAAACAAATTAAAGATAATGCTAATGTAAGGGCACTAGCTCACAAAATTATCAACAGTTATAAAATAGCTGAAACTTCAGATTATATTGTAGTTAACAAACCAGCCTCATTAGCTACTCAAGGTGGCAGCAAAATTTTACTCTCACTTGATGATGCTCTAAAGTACCTTAATAAGTTTTTTTATTATAATTTTAAATTAGTACACAGATTAGATAAAGAAACTACAGGTTTGCTCATTATTGCTAAAAATGATGAAACTGCAATTAAACTTTCACAGGCATTTTTGAATCATTCGATTAAAAAGGAATATACGGCTATTTTACAAGGTATTCCTAATCAGTTATCAGGTGAGATAATAACAAATATTTCCAAAACTGGATATAGAATGGCAGAAACTCAAAATGGCGGTAAAGTTAGTATTACTAAATATCAAGTTAAAGCAGTTTCTATAAATTCGCAATTATCATTAGTATCATTTATTCCAATTACAGGACGTACTCACCAATTAAGAGTACATGCTGCTAAAATTGGCTGTCCAATTATTGGAGATAAAAAATATAATAATTATAATACTTATCATGATTATTCATTAAAACTGCATGCTACTAGAATTTGTATTCCAAAGTTTAGTAACTATAATAATGAAAGAACATACTATGCACCTTTACCTAATCAATTTCAGCAGATAAAATCCATATTTTTCTAGATTATAGAATATGTTGAAATAATAACTAAAAGAAGAACATAAGAAGTAGAACTTATCTGTATATCAGAGTTTGATATAAGGAAAAATTTGAAATAGGTATTACAGTGTTTTTTTGCTCTTATGTGTATAGCCCTAAGTTTTAGATTAGAGAGTAGATTAAGTAGAGGACTTTAGAGAGATCAAGGAAAAATCTCTACAATTTCAAGATATAATAGCTCTATTAAATTTTGTAGATACTTGTATTAAAAGTATAATATAAATGAATTACATAGTTTATAGCAAAATTAGTAAATGCTAGTTTCTCCTGGAATTAAAATTACATTTGTAATTAATGGAATATAGATGATATTGCTCCTATTTCTGAATTAACCAAGTATATTATAAAACAATAATTGTTTTCTGGGTTTTATAATTAAGATTAAAGCCAGTAACTAGCATAAAGAACGAAAAATAAACTCTTGCCTTTAGTTGAAAAGATTTGACTATGTAAATGCTAGATTAATTTTCTGTTGTAGAAAATATGTAACTTTTTTGCAAGTTAAATAAAATATATATAATAAGTTGTTTATAGACTATTTTTTCTTATAACTAAATATAGTATCCTGAGTTATGGTTAATAGTTTTAATAAGACTAAAGTTAAAGGGTTTAGCAAAAAAAAAGTCCTGTACAATTAAGCTATTTAATATATGATTTACTATGTCAAGCATATATATTTAGTAATTCAGTGCAGTAATATATAAAACATTTAGATCATATCTTTTTCTAAGTCAATTTTTGACACAAGATGTTAAGATATGAATATTTTAATAGCTATACTTGCACTAATAAAAAACAAATTATACACATTTTATGAAAATTTTAATTGTGTTTTATATCAATGAAATATATATTTTGTGTGTAATATCGCAATGATGAAAAATTATTTAAATATTATGATTTTAAAGGTATTTTTATGAAACAAATTCCTATAGTAAATAAATTTGTACAGGAATTAAATCCCTTTCAAGAAGCTCTAGAGAAGTGTAGATTAGCTTTCTATATAATATTTTGTTTTGCATTTTGCATCAATATATTAATGCTTATTACACCTTTATATTCATTGCAAGTACTTGATCGTGTAATAGGTAGTGGTAATATTGAAACATTACTTATGCTATCTTTAATTATTGGTACGATTTATTTTGTTTATACTTTGATGCAAATTGCTCGTTCATTTACTATGATCAGAATTGGCATATGGCTTGAAAATAATATTTCTCCAATGCTTTTTTCTCACTCCATTGCATCATCTGCAATAAGGCAGTCATTAGCTACTGGACAATTATTGCGTGACTTCCAGGTGGTCAAGAATTTTTTAACTAGCGTGGGATTAAATACCATACTTGATGCCCCATGGACAATTCCATATGTTATAGTAATTTTTATGATTCATCCATATATAGGATATTTAACAGTTGTTGGAGGGACTATAATTATTATACTTGCATTTGTCAATGCAGCTATAACTAATAGAAATTTAGGTGAAGCGACTGAATATTCTATTAGAGCATTGAATCAGGCAGAAATTGCTAATCGCAATGCTGAAGTCATTGAAGCGATGGGAATGATGAAAAATGTCAGCTCTAATTGGAGTAAAATTAATCAGTTAGCATTATCTAAGCAAACTTTAGCTAGCTATCGTAATGGTATTCTTGCTAATGTTTCTCGATTCGTTAGATATATAATGCAAATGTGTGTTACTGGAATTGGAGCATATATTGTAGTTAAAACTGGAGGGCGCGAAATGTCAACAGGGGGAATGATTGCTAGCTCTATACTTGTAGGTAGAGCTCTAGCTCCTGTTGATAATGCAATTGAATTATGGAAACAAATTAATAATACCCTTAAAGCATATAAAAGAATTAATGACTCTTTTAAGGTATCAAATTTACGTGATAAAGCTATGCCTATGCTAAATGTAATTGGTAAACTTGATGTTGAAAGCGTTTATTTTTCTATGCCTTACTTAAGTCCTACTACTAAGCAGGTAGAATATAAACCTATTTTAAAGGATGTAAATTTTGGCTTAAGTCCTGGAGAAGTATTAGCAGTAATTGGTCCTAGTGCTGCAGGAAAATCGACATTGTCTAGGCTTTTAGTAGGAGTATGGCGGTGTAATTCAGGTACTGTAAGGTTAGATGGAGCTAATGTATATGATTGGAATAGAGAAAATTTTGGTAACCACGTAGGTTATCTTCCTCAGGGGGTTGAATTATTTAGTGGTACTATAAAACAGAATATTGCTAAAATGAATGAAGAAATTGATCCGGAGAAAGTAACAGATGCTGCTTTAATTGCTGGAGCCCATGATTTGATTTTAAGATTTCCAAATGGTTATGAGACAGATATTGGTATTGGAGGATCAAGTCTCTCAGGAGGACAAAAGCAACGTATTGGTTTAGCAAGAGCTTTTTATGGTAATCCTAAATTTATAGTATTAGATGAGCCTAATGCAAATCTTGATGAAGTAGGAGAAATAGCCTTATCAAATGCTCTACAGTATGCAAAACAGAAAGGTATTACAGTTATCGTTATATCACATAGGCCTTCTGTATTATCAGTAGTAGACAAAATATTAGTATTACAAAATGGAACAGTATCTATCTTTGGAGATAAAGAAGAAGTGCTGAATCAGCTTAAAGATCATAAAAGAAATACTTCTATATAATAAAAGATTTTGGTAAAAAATGTCTCAAATTGAAAATAACAATAACAGTAGCATCAAAGGAATAATGCCTAAAATGTCTCCTCAGGATCAAAAAGATATAATGGAAATGCTGCTGAAAAATCAGCAAAAACAACAAAAGTTAGAAAAGTATAAATTATTAAGATCGTTTTTTTCATGGTTATTATTAAGATTAAAGCAGTTAATTTACAGCATAGGTGATTCTGTAGACAGTTTTATCAATTTTATTATTAGTCCAAAAGGCACAGCAAAAAATATTGTAGTTCAGACTGCAAGAGGTCCAATATTTTTTGGAGTTTGGGTAATGATTACTTTTATAATTGTAGGTGGATTATGGAGTGCATTTGCTCCACTAGATAGCGCTGCAATAGCAGTTGGAACTGTAATATCAAGTACTGAGAACAAAATTATACAGCATCAAGAAGGAGGTATTGTTAAAGAAATTTTTGTTAAGCAAGGTGATAATATTAAGGTAGGTGATCCTATAATTGCTTTGGATGATACTAAAATTAGAGCTAATGTAGAAATTAAATTAGGTCAATATAGAACATTATTAGCTAATCAGGCTAGGTTAACTGCTGAACTTGAGCAGCAGGAAGAAGTAATATTTCCTGAAATACTGACTATAATAATAATATACCAGAAGTAGCTAAAATAATGTCAATTCAAACACATTTATTTCAAGCTAGAAGAAAAAGCTTAAATGCTAAAGTTATGCAATTAGAAAAAAGAATTAGTTCTTTAGAGGCTAAAGTTGTTGCATCTAATAAGCAGCTTGAATATAATAGAAAACTTATTCAAAATGCTCAAAGCTTAATTGCTCAAGGATTTGGACAGAGGACAGAGCTAGATAAGTTATTAGTTGAGGAAGCGAGTTTAGTAGGTAATATTATAATTACTGAGCTTGAAATAAACAGTACTCAGCAAGATATTGAAAGAATAAAATCTGAAGCAATGGATCGTACATTATCTGAACTTAAAGAGGTTGAGCATGGTGTTATTGAAGCTCAAGAGAGCTATAATTCTTTGATCGATATATTAAGTAGAACTTTAGTTAAATCTCCAGTTGATGGTATAGTTAAGGTTTTAGATGTTAATACTCAGGGAGGAGTTATTGGATCTGGGCAAAGAATTGCAGAAATTACACCTATTAATGATTCTTTGATAATTAAGGCAAAAATTCCTCAAAAAAATATTGACTCAGTTAAGGTGGGGTTAAAAGCAAAGATAAGATTTGGAGCTTTTAAATATAGAACTACACCAGTGTTTACTGGAAGAATAGTATTGGTATCACCTGATACAGTACAAGATCAACAATCAGCTATGCAGTTTAATAATGCGATGGTAGGTGATACTTTTTATATTGCTAAAATAGAAATAGATATGGATGAGTTTAATAAAGTAGCCCAGGTGCAGAAATTAAAATTATTTCCAGGAATGCAAGCAGATATTCAAATTATTACTGGTACTAGAACTTTATTAAGATACTTGCTTGATCCAATAACTGATAATATGTTTAGGGCATTTACAGAGAAGTAAAAAAATCTTGTGTTAATATATCGTTCAAGAAAAAAGAAAAAATAATTCAAATTCTTGGACTATTTTTCAAAAATGATAAGATAACAATTGTTAATTTTTTAATTTAAAGTTGTTATTTTATACTAAGCACTATACATCTTATAGAAATTTGTGGTTTAGCTGTTAAAGCTAGATCATTTACCTGCTAACAGTCTATTTGATGCTTTTGTTTATCTAAAGGATACTTTAACACAACATCCAACTGTTCAAGATCATTGGACTCAAATTGGTAAGACTATTTTTGATAAGGAGCAAAAAAACAAAGCCACCGTGATTTTAAAATTTTTCTCTGAACCAGATGAAAATACTAAGCACCACATTGGAATGCATGGCTTAAATTACTACCGTAATGAATGGAATAGCCATGTCAAAGAACTCCTTGAAGCACGACCTACTCCATATTCAATATGAACTTGAGCTGGTATCTCAATAATTTAAATAGAAAATAATGCAAAAAATAAAGAATCTTGATAAAATTTCTGATAACATTAAATACAGGCAAAAAATTAAAAGTTAAAAAGGTGATTATAATTATATGAAATTTATATATCAGCTGTTTTACTATTAACAATCTCAAATACAGCTATTGCATCAGAACAGAATAATCAGCTCATACAACAGAATTTAATTAGGATAAAGATATGCTAGCAGAAAAATATTTTAGTAAAGGAATAACTTTGCATAAATTAGGACAATATCATGAGGCAATAGAAAATTTTGAGCAGCTATTAAATACAACCCAAATGACGCCTCTGCTTATAAAAACAAAGGAATTGCTTTGTATGAAATAGGACAATATCATGAGACAATTAAAAATTACGATACAGCTATTAAGTATAAACCAAATAATGCATCTGCAAAATAGTCTGCTTATATTTTAGATCTTTAACTATATTCGCTTTTTTTTATTGCATAACTTACTATTTGCCTGGGATACTAAATTAAGTCTATACAAAAAATGTAAGATTTAATCTTGTCTAAGACATATCAGTATTATTACTAACTCCTGTTATTTCTGGATCTTCTAATGTATTACTTAATAAGTTATCATAATCACAATGATGTTTCTGAACATAAATATCTTCTGATTGATCTAATTTTCTTTTTACTCTCCGATCTTTATAAATAATATTGTCTATAGGATCACCA
>NZ_LANP01000010.1 GCF_000964595.1 Orientia chuto str. Dubai
GTTACAACAAAGAAGATATTTAAGTATTCTAGAAAAAATGAGAAAAACCAAAAAATTACCAAATAAGTTTTATGAAACTAAACCTTTAATAGCCCTTGACAGATCTATTGATCTTTATGATCATCCTTTTAGAACAGGGGAATATAGCTTATATAGAGGAATGCCAGGTGAAAAAATGGAAGAAAAAGAATATAATTTTATCTATGGAACAAATGCTTTGCAAGCAAGCGTGATAAAATATGACTTTCTAAGTCAGATAGATGGGACAGCAAGGTTTTTGATACATAAAAGAGTAATACTTTCGCTCTTACTGACTTTAATAAAAACTTACCTCGGAAACAAAAGATACAAATACTTCAAAATAAATATCTGAACAATCTGATAGAGCAAGATCATAGATTTATTAAGAAACGAACTAAGCCAATGCTTGGTTTTAAGAGTTTTCGTAGTGCTAAGATTGCTGGTATAGAAAATGTTCGTATGATTCAAAAAGGACAAATAGTCAGAGTTAACAATCAGGTATTTACTTTTGAAAACTTTAAAATGTTAATGGCATCATAACGTCTGAAATCTTAGATTTGAGTGCGAATCCTGAATGATGTATAGATGCGATAAAGCCCATAAATGTCTCCTTGTCCTGATAAATAATTGTTCTTTGGCGACCTCAAAAATCCAAATCCACCATTTAAGATTTCAATTACTCCTTCTTCAACAACTGTACCATTATATGCCCTACTACTGTTTTTAAAATAGCTGATATTAGCTCATCTTTAGATAGTAAATTTGCATCATCGATTCCCAAACTTTCAGCATAGCATTGTAGTGCTTTAGGAGACTTTCCCTTTAATTCACTTAAGTGAATTGTTATTTCAACTGGGGAGGTTGCAGTTTCACTACTAGGAGTTTTCTATTAGTGATAGCTACAGCTATAGTGCTTTTTGGTAGAGTGCAGCAATAGATAGTTCTAGAAATGGTTAGATTAAAGCTTGGAAGTTGATTCAAAATGTAGATATTTAGTGCATTACAGTAGATAAAGCTTACAATACAAGTATCATAGTGGAATTTGCTCAAAGAGCAAACATAATTCCTAATAATACCATCAAAAAGGAGCGAAAAATTCAACGTATCATATATATAAACTAAGGTATATTATTAAAATATTTAAGAATAGTAGATTAGCAATTAAGATACAACAACAATAAATTATAACTAGGTCTTTTCCTGAGGGAATTACTGATGCAGCCTCAAATCTTGATAACATATGCTAGAAAACCTCTAAAGAAAGCAATTTAGTGACTGTTATGATTCTTTTTTAGCTAAAGAGATTTTATATCTAATATAATGCTTTGAAAAAGTATTTTAGACAAAGAATATGTTTAACATTATATATTATGGAATAAGCAATGGGTATAGTACTTACCATTTATGTATCCTAGCATATTTTGATATCAAACTTAGCTATTTATTAATAATTTCTTAATGTTATAATATTGATTTTTCTATAAGAGCATTTTATAATTTGAGTAGTATTATATAAGCTTAAAATATGAATAATGTTAAATTAGCTCAATTTATTAGTGTTAAGATTTTTCATGATTTTGCTGGTGGATTAGGAGCTATAGCAAATGGAATAAAGTACTGTATAGATAATCAGCACCAGTTTGATACTAAGTTATATGGTTTAGCTTTTGATACAATCAAAATTGGCAGTGCCAGTTTAATTGCTAAATTGCACTTATATCGTCAAATATATGGTTCATCATATGGAGATAATAAGTCATTCTGTCAAGCAAGTTTTGATGAAATAAAATCAGTACTTAAAGCTTATTTACAAAGCCTAGCTAATACTGGGATTAAATTTATCTTTAAAGATGAAATTTTTCATGTTAAAGATACTAATATTGATATTAATACTGCTAAATTACTAATGTGTTTGGTTATATCTGCTCAGGAGTCCTTACCTCATGGTGGAGAAATAACTGTTAAAATATATCGAGAGCAAGATAAAAGTCAGGTTAATATTTTAGCAAAAGGTGATTTTATAAAAAAGAATGAAGAACAGAATATGATATTAACTGCTGCTACTGATCTTGAAGACAAAGATATTACATTATTTAATGTTCATGCTTACTATACATACTATTTTAAAAAGATGGCAAATGCTTCAATTACATGTAAGCATGGTGATGATTATATTCATTATACCATTGAGCAATAATTTTATTTTTATAATACTTAATTTTGTTATAAAATAATGGAAATTCCTAAAAAAATTAGAGCCGAAAATGATTCATTAGGTAGAATTGATGTTGATGACCAATATTATTGGGGAGCTCAAACACAGCGCTCAATGTTAAATTTCAAGATTGGGCATGAAAAAATGCCTGTTAGATTGATACATGCACTTGCATTACAAAAGCAATGCTCAGCAGAAGTAAATAAAGAACTTGGATTGCTTGAACCTAAAATAGCAGATGCTATTTTTAATGCTGCAAAAAATATAAGTCAAGGTAAGTATGATAATAATTTTCCATTATCAGTATGGCAAACTGGTTCAGGTACTCAAACAAATATGAATATCAATGAAGTAATTGCTAATATCGCTAACGAACAATTAGGAAGTTATAAAGGAGCAAAATATCCAGTGCATCCAAATGATCACGTTAATATGAGCCAATCTTCTAATGATTCTTTTCCAACTGCTATGAATATTGCAACAGCGATAATACTAGTTGATAAGTTAATTCCCAATTTAAAAAAAATGCATGCAACGCTTGAAGATAAAATCAAGAAATGGAATTCAATAGTAAAAATTGGTAGGACGCATTTACAGGATGCTATACCTTTAACTTTAGGGCAAGAATTTTCATCATATAGTACACAAATTAATTATGCAATTATACGTATTACGTCTGTTTTGGATAGAGTATGCCAACTTGCTCAGGGTGGAACAGCAGTAGGTACAGGCATTAATTGCCATAAAGAATTTTCAATTAATTTTGTTGAAAAAATCTCAAAATTAACTGGCATAAAATTTTATTCAGCTCAAAATAAATTTGAGGCAATAGCATGCCATGATACTCTTGTAGAGCTATCAGGTATATTAAATGTATTAGCTGTTAGCTTGATGAAAATTGCAAATGATATTAGACTACTTGGATCGGGGCCACGATGTGGATTAGGTGAAATAATTTTACCAATAAATGAACCAGGATCATCAATTATGCCTGGTAAAGTTAATCCAACTCAAGCTGAAGCTCTTTCAATGCTTTGTGCTCAAGTTATGGGAAATCATGTTACAATTACCATTGCTGGTTCTAATGGCCAGCTTGAGCTTAATGCATTAAACCAGTTATTATCTATAATTTATTACAATCAATTCAATTATTATCAGATGGAATTCTAAGTTTTAATGATTATTGTTTATCCGGTATTCAACCTAATATAGAAAGAATCAAGAAATTATGCGAAGATTCTTTAATGCTAGTCACAGTACTTAATCCACATATTGGATATGATAATGCAGCTAAAATTGCAAAAATGGCTTATCAAAATAATATTACTTTGAAAGAAGCTGCAATATCATTAAAATTAGTAACAGCTGAAGAGTTTGATTTATATGTTAAAGTTGAACGTATGATAAGCAACAAGGAATAATTTCTTGCGTGTTTGTTATTTGTATTTTTTTTTAAATGGTGCACTAAAATAATGCTGTTGTACTAAATGAATATTATATAGTCAAGATGTTAGGAAATATTTGTATGACTAAATTATTTTCATAGTCTTGATTTGAGTGCATTCTTATGTACTGCAATATATTCAGTAAGATGTTATTTTAGTTTTTCTCCAATTTTATCACCTCTGGTAATCTTAATTTTTAAATAAGCAATGAATTATTAGGTAGAGGATTTTTAGAGAGGTAAATTAAGAGTAGAATAATTTTTAAGGAAATGGTTATTTTAAGCTCAAGTGTATGCAAAGATACAACTCAGTATGAAATACTTTCATCCATATATTTATTTGCCTTAATTGCTTATTGCCTTAGGCATACTAAACCACTTTTATTAATTCTAAATTCTTGATTCAAAAGTTATAGGACCTAATTAGAGAGTTCGGATATGCTAATTATTCATTTTTAGTTTTGTAACTAATATGCGTTAATACTTATTATTTTTATTGAGATTATATTAGCTCTTTCAGGGTCTTGATGCGTGATATTCAGTGATTAGAATTGAAATTTTTTAAAAAAACTGTATATTTTTATTATTAGCAGTAATTTTATTTAGTTATAGTGTAGCTAAGTGTCCTTTACTAATATAAATCAAATATAGGGTATAAAATTGAGCAATAACTTATCTGTTCGTCCTACTTCACCTCATGTTACGATTTATCATATGCAAATGAGCATGATATTATCAATTTTGCACCGTATAAGTGGAATAGCAGTTTTTGGTGGGGCTAGCATTGTTACTTGGTGGTTAATTTTATGCGTATATAGTGACTTTAATAATGATATTGTTGATATATTCTATAATATATGGTTTCAAATATTACTATACTTAGTAGTATTTGCTACTTGCTTTCATTTATGTACAGGTATTAGACATTTAATATGGAGTACTGGATATGGCTTTTCTATAAAATACATTAATATTTCAGGTTTGATAGCAGTTATTTTATCTATTATTATATTTTATATGTGCATTTCTTGATATTAGTTTTTGCTAACAAATTTATCAATTGGAAAAATTTATTTAAATAAGAGTTAAGAAATTGAGTACTAATAAGCATTGTATTAAACATTGGTGGTATCAAAGATTAAGTGCTATATTAATGTTACCATTATTAATATGGCTATTATATCTTAGTAAAGTAATAGTTCAGAAATCACCAGTGGAACTAGTGGAAGTAATAAAGTATCCATATAATATGTTAATGATAATTTTATTATTGATGATAATGTTTTCCCATGCTTCAATGGGAATGAAAGTAATAATAGAAGATTATGTTGCTAATCTTCTATTAAGGTATTTATTAATTGTTTTAGTACAATGTTTTATATTTGTAACTATCATTGCGGGCATTATATCTGTACTAGTACTATGTATTAATTATTAAAATAAGATTATCTTAAATATTGTAGATTTTAATTATTATGATAATGCTTACAAATATTTTATATTAATTTGGTATTAAAGGTAATTGTGAAGGCCTATAAAATTATAAAGCATGAGTTTGATGTAGTAGTAGTAGGAGCTGGTGGAGCAGGGTTAAGGGCTATAGTTGGTATGGCTGAAGCTGGTTTGCATGCAGCTTGCATTACAAAATTATTTCCTACTCGTAGTCATACTGTTGCAGCTCAAGGTGGTATTAGTGCTGCTTTAGGTAATATACAGCCAGATAAGTGGCAGTGGCATGCATATGATACTATAAAAGGGTCTGACTGGTTAGGAGACCAAGATGCAATTGCATATATGTGTAAAGAGGCTCCAGCTGCAATTATTGAGTTGGAACATTATGGAGTTCCATTTTCACGTACAGCTGATGGAAAAATTTATCAAAGGCCATTTGGTGGAATGACTACTGAGTTTGGAGATGGAGCAGCAGCAGTACGAACTTGCGCAGCAGCTGATAGAACTGGTCATGCCATGCTGCACACTTTATATCAACAAGCTTTAAAACATAAAGCTAATTTTTTTATCGAGTATGTAGCTCTTGATCTAATTATGGATAATGGTACTTGTAAAGGAATCGTAGCTTGGAATCTTGATGATGGCACTATTCATTCTTTTAGAGCTCATATAGTAGTCTTAGCAACTGGAGGATATGGTAAAGCTTATTTTTCAGCAACTTCAGCTCATAGTTGTACAGGTGATGGTAATGCTATGTGTGCTCGAGCAGGTATTGCATTGCAAGATATGGAGTTTGTTCAATTTCATCCTACAGGAATTTACGGCTCTGGTTGTTTAATTACTGAAGGAGCTAGAGGTGAGGGGGGATACTTAGTCAACTCTGAAGGTGAACGTTTTATGGAAAGATATGCTCCATCAGCTAAAGATCTTGCTTCACGAGATGTAGTTGCTCGCGCTATGACTATAGAAATTAATGCTGGACGTGGAGTAGGTATATATAAAGATCATATATTTTTGCATTTAAATCATCTTGATAGTAAAACTATACAGCAAAGGTTGCCTGGGATATATGAAACTGCTAAGATTTTTGCTGGAGTAGATATTACTAAGCAACCTATACCAGTAATTCCAACTGTGCACTATAATATGGGAGGTATACCAACTAACTGTCATGGTCAAGTAGTAAGAAAAATAAAAAGCGGAGCTATGGAAGTAGTACCTGGATTAATGGCTATTGGGGAAGCTGCTTGTGTATCGGTACATGGAGCTAATAGATTGGGGTCTAATTCATTGCTTGATCTAATAATTTTTGGTCGAGCTGCAGCAAATAAAGCAAAAGAAATTATTGTACCTTTTGCAAAGCATTCAGCTTTAGATAGTAATATTTTAAATGCTATTATAGCAAGATTTGATCAAACAAGATTTTTGAATGGTGATATGCCAGTTGCTGAGTTAAGATTAACTATGCAACGTGCTATGCAGAATTATGCTGGAGTATTTCGCAGCCAAGATAGACTAACAGAAGGTATGAGAGTAATAAAACAAAGTTTTAGTGCCAGGACAAATATTAAATTGACAGATAAATCACTTATTTGGAACACTGATTTAGTTGAAGCCATTGAATTACAAAATTTATTATATCAAGCTGTAATAACTATGTTTTGTGCTGCTAATCGTCAAGAAAGTAGAGGAGCTCATTCTCGGGAAGATTATCCTAATCGAGATGATGATAATTGGCTCAAACATACATTAGCAACAATTGATGAAGAAGGATTAGTAAGCATAGATTATAGAGATGTGGTATTAGATCCTAATGATGATGAGATGGTAGTTGTAGCTCCCCAAAAGCGGGTATATTAAGAATATGTTAACAAGTTAAATATAGTAACTAATAATGGGTAATGCAAATGGCAGAGTTTAGATTGCCACCAAATTCAAGAGTCAAAGCAGGTAAATACTACTCAGCTGGGGATAATGTTAAGCAAATAAAAAGAGTTGATATTTATCGCTATAATCCTGATACTGGTAATAATCCTTGCATAGATATTTTTGAAATTGATATAGAAAATTGTGGTCCTATGGTGCTTGATGCGTTAATTAAAATTAAAAACGAGATTGATCCTACCTTAACTTTTCGAAGATCATGCCGTGAAGGCATTTGTGGTAGCTGTTCAATGAATATTAATGGTACTAATGGACTAGCTTGTATTAAAGCTATTAACGATATTAAAGGTGATATCTTAATATATCCATTACCGCATATGAGCGTAATTAAAGATTTAGTATCTGATATGACTCATTTTTATGCTCAATATCAATTAATAGAGCCTTGGTTAAAAGCTGAAACTATAGATTCAATTAGTGGTGAAAGGTTACAGAGTCCAAAAAATAGAGATAAGTTAGATGGTATATATGAATGCATATTATGCGCTTGTTGTTCAACATCATGTCCAAGTTATTGGTGGAATGGAAACCAATATCTAGGTCCTGCAGTATTACTGCAAGCATACCGTTGGATTATTGATTCTAGGGATAAAGCTACTTCAGAAAGATTAGATCAACTTGATGATTCTTTTAAGCTTTACAGATGCCATACTATTATGAATTGTGCAAAAACTTGCCCAAAGGGGCTAAATCCAGCAAAAGCAATTAGTGAAATTAAAAAGAAAATGTTAGAACGATATGGAGTATAAGAAATTCTTGATAGAGGATATATGTTTTTAGAAAAAGAAAAATTTAATAAAAAAATACTATAGATTTAGGTTGCAAACTATTTTCTATGTTCCACATTTTTATTTGTGGATATATCTTATAGAATTTGTTCTGAAAAATATTCGTTTGATACAATTGTAGTTAGAAAGTAAAATCGCTTGAAATTATATGTGAACTAAAAAGATAAAAGAAAAATTGTGCTGTTGATTTTGAAATATTTGTTATACTGTTTTTTTTATTTGCTATATGTTATTGTGGTATAGCAAAACTAAAGAGCTATTTTTTTGCCAAAGCAGTTCTCTCTTAATTTTTTGAAATTTTATTTCTTATTTTGAACTGAAGTTGTATAGATATAGATTGGTATACCAGTAGCAGTAATAGATAAAGATGATAATAACATATTCCAGCCTGATCCTAGCATAATCCATATACAAAATATTAAAGCAATAACGCTGATGATGAAATTGTTGTAGTTAGTTTTAAGCTCTGAGGTAAATAGAATTTTTAAATAGCTAATAGTACAAATAGCATAAATCCATAAGAATGCAATAACAGATATATTTATTACGAAATTTATTTGCTCAATTAGATGAGAACTTGCGGTGCAAAGTATTAATACTATCATTCCTAGAGATGATATAATAACTCCCCATATTGGATCATTTTGTTGGTTTTTTTTTAAAAAAAATTGAGGAAATAGTTGGTCTTGAGCAGCTCCTAATGCTATTTGACCACTAGTTAAAATCCAAGCATTTAAAGTACTTAAACAGATTATTATTGCTGAGAATGCGATAATATTATTCCAATTATTGCCAAGGGTAATATTTGCTGCTTCAGCAAATGGAGCTATAGATGTTGCTAAAATATTATTTGGGACAGTGCCTAATATTGCTATACTGGATAGTAAATAAATAGCTATTACACAACTAGTACCTATAATAATTGCTTTTGGAATAGTTTTAGTTGGATTAATGACTGCTTCAGCTGGAGCTGTAGCTGTCTCAAAGCCAATAAATCCCCAAAAAGTTATAAAGGATGCAGCTTGCAAATTTTGCAAAAAAAGTGGCACAGTGTAATTGTTACTAGTAATAAAGTAATCATAATTAATTGAAGGAAGGCAGATAAGTGGTAAAATTACTAGTGGTAGTAGTTTAAGTAATGTAAATACAAAATCTAGCTGTCTGGAAATATGTAATCCATTTAGGTTTAATAACATTGAAGCAATAGTTATAGTTATTTTTAATATCATAGTAAGATATATATTGTGGCAATCGATTATATAATTAATGTAGCTAACTGCTGTTAATATAAGAGCTACAGAACTAATCCAAGATATTACCCAGTAAGTCCAAGCAGTAAAAAATGCGGCTTTTTTTCCAAAGGCTTGATACACAAAAGCATGTGGACCGCCAGTTTTAGGGAATTGTTTGCATAAATTTGAAAAAGTTAACGCTAAAAATATTGCTCCTAAACCAGTTAATAACCAGCTAAGAATGCTAATGTAACCAAATGGAGCTAAAGTACTTGGTAATAAAAATATACCTGAACCAACTTGGCTACTTACTACAATAGATAAAACTGACCAGAATCCTATATTTTTTGATGTTAACATTAAGATAAAGCTATTTTTAAGTTTATATTAAGTTTAGTAATGTTTTTTTTAGTTTATTTAAAAAGTATAATCATTTTCTTAAATAACACTAGTAATAATGCAATTAAAAGTAGATTTGCTGAAAATAAATTTGATTATTATGATTAATAAGTAATACTGTATTTATTTTTTAATCAAGCTTCAAAATTTTAGATATAATTAGTTGACAAGTTACAAAGAATAGCATATTAAATAACTTATGACTAAGTATGCTTTCAGATTTATAATAAGTTTAAAGGTATATATATTGTACATGCTGTTTATTCAAGTAAATAAAATTAGACAAAGGTAGTGACAAGTACATGCTTCGTAAATTAAAAAATGCGAAGTTAAGTTTATGTCTCGTCAAATTATATTTAATAAGTAATATTGAGGCAGATTAAACTTTAAGTTTCAAACTTAAGAGTTTGATCCTGGCTCAGAACGAACGCTGGCGGCATGCCTAACACATGCAAGTCGAACGAGTTAAAGCTAAGCTTGCTTAGTTTTGATTAGTGGCAAACGGGTGAGTAACACGTGGGAATCTACCCATCAGTACGGAATAACATTTAGAAATAAATGCTAATACCGTATGCCCTCTACAAGGAGGAAAGATTTATCGCTGATGGATGAGCCCGCGGCAGATTAGGTAGTTGGTAAGGTAATGGCTTACCAAGCCTGTGATCTGTAGCTGGTCTGAGAGGACGGACAGCCACACTGGGACTGAGATACGGCCCAGACTCCTACGGGGGGCAGCAGTGAGGAATATTGGACAATGGGCGAAAGCCTGATCCAGCAATGCCGCGTGAGTGATGAAGGCCTTAGGGTTGTAAAGCTCTTTTAGTAGGGATGATAATGACAGTACCTACAGAAAAAGCCCCGGCTAACTCCGTGCCAGCAGCCGCGGTAAGACGGAGGGGGCTAGCGTTGTTCGGAATTACTGGGCGTAAAGGGCGCGTAGGCGGTTTAATAAGTTAGGAGTGAAATCCCGGGGCTTAACCTCGGAACTGCTTCTAAAACTGTTAAGCTAGAGTGTGGTAGAGGATGATGGAATTTCTAGTGTAGAGGTAAAATTCTTAGATATTAGAAGGAACACCAGTGGCGAAAGCTGTCATCTGGGCCATTTACTGACGCTGAGGCGCGAAAGCGTGGGGAGCAAACAGGATTAGATACCCTGGTAGTCCACGCTGTAAACGATGAGTGCTAGATATTGGGATTTTTTTTTCAGTTTCGTAGCTAACGCGTTAAGCACTCCGCCTGGGGAGTACGGTCGCAAGATTAAAACTCAAAGGAATTGACGGGGGCCCGCACAAGCGGTGGAGCATGCGGTTTAATTCGATGCTACGCGAAGAACCTTACCAACTCTTGACATGGTAGTCGCGAGAAGCGGAGACGTTTTTCTTCAGTTTGGCTGGACTACACACAGGTGTTGCATGGCTGTCGTCAGCTCGTGTCGTGAGATGTTGGGTTAAGTCCCGCAACGAGCGCAACCCTTATTCTTATTTGCCAGCGGGTAATGCCGGGAACTATAAGAAAACTGCCGGTGCTAAACCGGAGGAAGGTGGGGATGAGGTCAAGTCATCATGGCCCTTATGAGTTGGGCTACACGCGTGCTACAATGGTACCTACAGAGTGATGCAATACGGTGACGTGGAGCAAATCATTAAAAGGTATCTCAGTTCGGATTGCACTCTGCAACTCGAGTGCATGAAGTCGGAATCGCTAGTAATCGCGGATCAGCATGCCGCGGTGAATACGTTCTCGGGCCTTGTACACACTGCCCGTCGCACCATGGGAGTCAGGTGTACCTGAAGTTGGTGAGCTAACGCAAGAGGCAGCTAACCACGGTAGAACTGATGACTGGGGTAAAGTCGTAACAAGGTAGCCGTAGGGGAACCTGCGGCTGGATTACCTCCTTTAAAGACGATCTTATTGCTCTTTATCCTTTGTTTTGTTTAAAACTTTGGAATTAGTGAGTATATTAGTAGTTAATTTTTAGTCACTACCTTTGTCTGATTTTTTTGCTCTGGCATAATTTATCTGGCATAATTTAAATGAATTAATAATTCATAGCTTGTCTAGGTTTATCTATCAGTAGATAGATTTTAATAATCATATAATCTAATAAAATGAAAGTTATAGTGAGTAAATAATATGGCTTCTGTTTCTTAATTATAATTGAGCTATATTATTGGTTTATTATTTGGTGATAGATAAAAGTTATTTAAAACAAGAATTATTTTCTGCTCTTTAATAATATTAGATTGAAGTTAGTAACTGGTTAAAGAAAAATATGAAAAATAAACTCTTGTTTTTAGTGAAAAAGTTTTTTTTGATGAAAACATATAAGATGAAAACATATAAATTGTATTAACAGGTTCCCCTTTTGGTTTCAAGCATACAACAATATTACTGCTAGGTATGGGAGGAATGCATATTATCTTTTTTTGCTGTACTTTTTGCCTTATAAGGCTCTGGCAATTCTATTAGTTCTTAAATTCTTAATCCAAAATTGAGGTAAAAAATATAGATTTTTTTTTCTGTTTGAATAAATTATTAATTTTGCTATCTCAGCTTTTTTAGGTTTATAGGATGATAGAGCTTAGAAGTTGACAATAATGCCAACTAAGTTTAATTTAGTGGGAATTTTTTTTATGCAAGTTCTTTTATCGTTTTCTGAGTGTGATAAAAAGAATATTAGTTGCTAATTATAAAAACTTAAAATTATTTATAGTTCAATTTTTTTAGAAAGCTCTGAACTTCTAAAGCTGCCATACAGCCGCTCGATGCTGCTGTTACTGCTTGTCTATATTTACTATCCTGAACATCTCCAGCAGCAAATATCCCTTCTATACTAGTCTTAGTTGAGTTAGGTTGAGTAATAATATAACCAAATGCATCTATATCAAGTTGATTGAAAAATAGTGATGTATTAGGTGCATGGCCTATAGCTATAAATACTCCATCAACTTTTATAATACTGGTAGTATTGTTCTGAGAGTTTTTTATTTTTACTCCAGTTACAGCTTTAGTACTATTATTATCATTGCCTAATATTTCTTCTATTGTACTATTCCACATTATAGTAATTTTATCTTTATTTTCTCCATTGAATAGTTCATCTTGCAATATTGCTTCAGCTCTTAGACCTTTTTTTTCATTTCCTCTATAAATTAGAATAACTTGACTAGCAAGATTAGCTAAATGTAATGCTTCTTCTACTGCAGTGTTACCACCTCCTATAACCACTACTTTTTTTCCACGAAAAAAATAGCCATCACAGGTTGCGCAACTAGATACACCATATCCTTTAAATTTAGTTTCTGATGGTATATTAAGCCATTTTGCCTGAGCGCCAGTGCATATTATTACACTGTTAGCATAATATAGTGTTTTATTACCTTTAGCTTCGAATGGATAAGTTTTAAAGTTAACTGCTTGAATATGATCATCTATAACTTCTACATTAAATTTTTTAGCTTGATTATGCATTTGATCCATTATATCTGGGCCGGAAACAGTATTTGCAAAACCGGGGTAATTTTCTACTTCAAGAGTAGTCATTAACTGTCCTCCAGGTTGATTGCCATGTAACAATACTGGCTTAGAGTAAGATCTAGCTAGATAAATAGCTGCAGTACTACCTGCTACCCCTGATCCCATAACTAAAACATTAACCTTCCGTGCTGCAATTGTTTGACTTATAGTCATATTCTATATTTCTATTAGTTGTAAATATTAAAAGTGATAAATATAAAAAAGCTATATATTTTTGTGATATTAATACATTTTTATAAGAATATAAATTAGATCATAGTTGTAGAGTTAAAGCAATCATTAGTGGTATATAAAATAATGCGAAAATACATGATAATAACACGGTAGCTGCTGATCTTTCTGGCTGAAATTTGATGATTGATGAAATTACTATAATATTAGTAGCCATTGGAGCTATAGATAAAAGTTTTAATGCGTTATAGTGTGAAATAGTGTATATAGAGAATGTGATTTTATCTAAGAGAATGAAGATATTGATGGCTAGAGGATAAAAAACAAACTTTGATATGAAAGCTGCTAATGTAAACTTTGAATCTATTGTAAACTTGACTAACTTTGAGACGCTTAATCCTACTATTATCATTCCTAATACTGAGTAAGATTTTATCATATCTTCAATAAAGCTGTCTAAAAATTTAGGTAAAGTTAATCCAGTTAAACTAAATATACATCCGAGAATAAATGCATTAAGATTCGGGAATTTTAGTACTTGAATTATACTTTCTCGAGTATTTTTTAAGCTTTTTACACAAATATAAAATCCTATTGATGATTCGTATATGCTTACTCCAATAATAGCCATCATATATAAGCTTAATGTATGTTCATCTAGTAGCTTGGCAGCTATTGGTAGCATAAAGTAGCCAGTATTAGCTGTTCCAGCCGCCATTGCTAAAATGTTATGAGTTGGATCATGCCAATATTTTTTAAAAACATAATTAGAGAAACCACATAATATGCTTGCAATAGTAAAAGTTACTATTGCAATACTTATTTCATGGAAGTTTAATTTTGTATGAGCTGGTATTGAAAAAAATACAATAGGAGCAATAAAGTAGAATAATAAACCAGCTATGCTGTCACGTTCTACCTTTGACCATTTACCAGCTAAAAATCCGATAACTACGTTGAGTAGAATAGCAATAATTTTAAAAAATACAAAATAAAAGATAGCCATTAAACTATTAGCTTTAAATAAGTTTGATAATTTGAGTTTTAATTTATGCAATACTATATTATAAAATTACTTATGGACTATACTATAATAAAACTAAACAATTATATGATAGTATATAGTAAAATAATTTGCATATACTTGCTTCTATACAATAATAATTTTTAGATTTTTTGATATTTAGTTTGACCAATTAGGATCTGAAGCGTTGTTAGGAGTATTAATTTTACACTCGTTATACCCTGTATAATCTATAGAATATAATTTTGCTTTAGCAGGAGTTGATTTTGTAGCTTTATAAGTACGCGAAAAAATAATAGTTTTACCATTTGGAGCCCATGAAGGGCCTTCTACTAAATTTCCTGTAGTAATTATTCTTTTATTACTGCCGTCTTCTTTTATTATTCCAATGCTAAATTCTCCTGCCTCGTTTTTAGTGAAGGCTATATAATTATTTATTGGGGACCAAGCTGGTGTTGTATGTGATCCAGGTTGAGAAGTAATACGTTTAACATTATTGCCCTGAGCGCTCATAACATATATTTGAGCTGAGCCGTTGCGATCTGATACAAAAGCAATTTTGGTACCATCTGGAGAGTAGCTAGGAGAAGTATTTATTGATTGTCCATTAGTTAGTTGCTTAACTTTTCCAGTCAAAAAATTAATTTCATATATATGTGTAACATTTTTTGTTGATGAATTAGAGACTAGAATTTTGGTACCATCTGGAGAAAATCTAGGTGAAAATGTAATGCCATTAAAACCTGCTAATGCTTTATTTTTTCCAGAATTAAGATCATGATACGTACTGTTGGTATTTTATTATGATATGATACATAAAGTATTTGATTGTTATTAGGTGAGAACACTGGAGTAATAACGTGGTTTTTGCCATTAGTTATATAGCTATGATTAGCACCATCATAATCCATTATAGCTATTTTTTTTATTTTTTTATCATAGGACTGGGTTTCAGAAACATACACTATTTTGGTGTCAAAAATTCCTTTATTTCCAGTAATATGTTGGTATATTTGATCTGATATTTTATGTGCTGTACTTCGCCATAGTTGTAAAGGAAATGTGAAAGATAGTCTATGAATTTCTTTAGCAGTAAAAATATCCCATATAATAACATCAACTTTAAATTCTGTAGAATTTAAAGTTGATATCTCTCCATTAATTAAAATATTGGCATTAATTTGACTCCAAGTAGTAAATAATGGTATATGAGTAGTACCTTGCTTAGCTTCTATAAATAAGTTACTGGATATAGGAGCAAAAATTTGAGATATATTGAGATCATTATTTATAATAGATACAATGTTTTTTGATAAATCTTGTTCTTCATTTGAGTTAGCAGCAAAGAAGTTTATTGCTATAGGAATTTGAGCAAGATTACCCTTAGTAATTTTAATTGGAGATAATGTATTATTAGCGGAGATTGGATTAAATAGGAAAATAATACTAATTACAAAAATAGCTTGTAGTGCTTTAGTCATTTTTAGTGATTTGATAGAATTGATTCATTATATATAATTATATTTATTGAATTTTACAATAAGCTTAACTATTTAACATAACTAGAGAGATTTACAAATGTTGCGCTTTGCAGACTTAAATAAAATAAGAATATAGAAGTTATAATTATAAACGAAAATTTTATAATTATAACTTCTAATTATTACACCTAGATTATCACACTTAGTGAAAAAATACTGGTATTGAACTGAAAATGACCAAATGTGCTAGATTTGCTCAACAGATACTACCTCTGGAATATAATATTTTAATAATGATTCAATACCTTGTTTTAAGGTTAAAGTAGAACTTGGACAACCTGCACAAGCTCCACGCATTTGGAGTTTTACTATTCCATCTTTAAAACTATGATACTCTATATCTCCACCATCCATTGCAACAGTAGGTCTGACCTTTGTATTGATAACTTCTATAATCTGTTTTTCTATCTCTGAAAGATTAGCTTGTTCTATATTTTTTTTATCAGCTGTAGATTCAAATACTGGTAATCCTGCTACAAAATGATCCATTAACATAGTTAATATTTCAGGCTTAATTACTTCCCAATCAGCACTATTAACTTTAGTAATTGTAATAAAATCTTCACCAAAAAATACCTCTTTAACATTTTCAACGGAGAATAATTTACGAGCTAAAATACTATGAGTACATTCTTCTCGATTACTAAAATGTATTGGGTTGCCAGGACTGATTTTTTGGTCAGGAAAAAATTTTAGTGAATTAGGATTTGGAGTTTGTTGAGTTTGAATAAACATAATGGTAAGTTATAAGATATATATAATGTGATTCAATTACCTTTAAAATCTTTGATTTTTTTTAATAATAGTGCTTTTAGTTCGCCACTTTTATACATTTCTTTAACTATATCACACCCTCCGATAAATTCTTCTTGAATATATAACTGTGGAATAGTGGGCCAGTTAGTGTATTCTTTTATACCTTGTCTTAAAGTATCATCGCACAATACATCTATATATTTGCAGCTAATATTTTTAAGATCTTTTGTAAGCTCTTGTATTATATTAGCAACGACTGCAGAAAATCCACATTGAGGAGTATGCACAGTTCCTTTCATATATAGTACTATATCGTGACTTTTGATCTGCTGTTCTATCAAGTGAAAAATATTATTTTTATTCATAGAATTATGTATAATAATTACCAATATCAAGTATTATATAAAATTTTAAAAGCAAAGTTAAGAGAGATTATAGCATTATGAATGATAAGATTGAAAGTATCTTTATAAAATTTTCTGAGCGCTGCTCTAATCCAAAGACTGAGCTAGAATATGACAATCATTTTACGTTATTGGTTGCTGTCATACTTTCAGCTCAATCGACTGATAATGCTGTTAATAGAGCTACTAGAGATCTGTTTAAAAGTTATAATACTCCTGAGCAATTTTTACAATTAGGAGAAGAAAATCTAAAAAAATATATTAAGTCTATTGGATTATATAATAATAAGGCTAAAAATATAATAAAACTTTCTGAAATTCTTGTGAAGGAGTATGATGGAAAAGTTCCAGATGCTATGGAAAAGCTTGTTGCGCTACCAGGTGTAGGTAGAAAAAGCGCTAATGTAGTGCTAAGTTGCGCTTTTGGAGTGGCAACTATGCCAGTAGATACTCATGTATTTCGGGTTGCAAAAAGACTTGGTTTAGCTAAAGGTACTACTCCATTAAAAGTTGAGCATGAATTGTTATCAGTTATTTCAGCTAAGTGGCTACTGCTAGCACATCATTGGTTAGTATTACATGGTAGATACATATGTAAAGCTCAGTCCCCAAAATGCTCGGATTGTTTTCTTAATGATGATTGTCAATACTTTTTATCAGAGCAGAATAAATGCATCAGTTAGAAATTACATCAAAGGAATCTGAAACTAAGCAATTAATAGTATTGTTGCATGGAGTAGGATCTAATGGGCATGATTTAATAAGTATTGCTCCTTTTATGCAACAGAGCTTTCCTGCTGCTCATTTTTTTGCTCCAAACGGAATAGAACCATATGATGGCGGATTATATGGTTACCAATGGTTTAGTTTAAAACAACGTGATCCTGCGATATTAAAAATTGAGCTAGAGCGAACTACTCCATTGATCATTGATTTAATTAATCAAAAGCAAAAACAGCTTGGACTTGCTAATCAAGATACTATATTAATTGGATTCTCACAAGGAGTTATGGCTTCGATATATTTGACTTTATCAGCTGAAATTCCTTTCAAAGCAACAGTTGGTTTTTCAGGAGCTATGATTTCTCCTAATTCTGTTACCTGCATTAAAACACCAATATGTTTAATACATGGTAAAGAAGATACAGTTGTGCCTTATGATATCAGCCTAAATATGTATCAAATTTTGCAATCTTATCAAGTAAAAGTAGAACATTATGTTATTGATAATTTAACTCATTCCATTGATATTAATGGAATTAATATAGCTAATAATTTTATAAGACAAATGATATTTGATTAATAATTGATTAACCTTGACAATTAAAGTCCTTATTATTATACTCCTGCGTGCTGAAGCTAGTTTCTATTTATTATGAATTATCAAGTTTATTAATTTTGAATAATTTATTATATTACACATAATCACTAAGTAATAGTTCATTATTATATTATAATAAAATCATAACTTTATATTTTTAAAATTTTATTTGCGCACACTTAATTTATTAACAGATATGTTAAGAGTAGCCAATATTAACCTAATATAAATAGTTTTTTTTTAGGCTTATATTTACCATAAGTCGAGGTTTTAATTAAGGAGAAATTAATGAATGATAATAAGCTATATCTATTTAAAGATAGAAGGTTTATGCCTTTGTTTATTACTCAGTTTTGTGGTTGCCTAAATGATAATATATTAAAGAGTGCATTAGTAATTTTGATTGTGTATAAGTTAGCTGATGCTAATTTATTACTAATAGTAAATGCAATATTTATTTTGCCATTTATTATTTTGGCTGGTATTGCTGGGCAGATTGCTGACAAATTCGAAAAATCTTGCTTGATTAGCATTATAAAAATATCAGAAATAGCTATTATAGTGCTAGCAATATATGGGTTTCATATCAATAATTTTATGATTTTGCTAGCTGCAATAGGGTTAATGGGTGTGCATTCGGTATTTTTTGGTCCATTAAAATATAGTATGTTGTCGGATCAGCTTTGTAAGAGTGAATTATTAGGGGCAAATGGTTATGTTGAAGCTGGTACTTTTTTTGCTATATTACTTGGTAATATTTTGGGAGCAATTTATATTACTAGCCCAATAGTTGTTATTTTATTAATGGTAGTAGTTGCAGTTAGTGGATTAGTTTCAAGTTTTTTTATACCTAAATCTCGTAACTATGATTTATCACTAAAAATAAATTATAATGTACTTTATGAAGTTCTTAGCATTATTAAATATTCATGTAGTAAAAATAATGTTTTCCTATCAATATTAGGAATATCATGGTTTTGGTTTATTGGAACAGTTTTTTTATCACAAATACCGTTGTTAGCTAAAGATACTCTAGGAGCTGATGAAAATGTTGCAAATCTTTTTTTAGCAGTATTTTCTATTGGAATTGCTATTGGTTCATTTGGATGTAATAAACTGTTGGATAATGAAATTACTACGGAGTATGTTTTTATTGCTGCTATAGGAATTAGTATTTTTGGAATAGACCTCTTTTTTACTAGTAAAATGCTTAGTACTGTTAATTCAGAGCATAATCAGCTTAGCAGTATAATGTTTTTTTTATCCGAAAATCATAATTGGAGAATATTGTTTGATTTATTAGCTATTTCAATAATTGGAGGGTTATATGTAGTTCCACTTTATACTGTAATGCAATATTTCACTGCTCCTAGTTATCGATCAAGAGTAGTTGCTGCTAACAATCTTATTACCTCAATTTTTATGATTGTTTCGACCATTATTCTTTCCATATTATTTAAATTAGAGTGTTCTATACCTTTTATAATATTATTTATTAGTTTATTAAATCTTGTTGTAGCAGGATATATCTATCAGTTTTTGCCTTCAGTTAAAATTATTCCTTTCGTTATATTAAGAGCAATATTTAAATTCATTTTTGATAAGTTTTATAGAGTTGAAATTCATGGACTGCAGAATTTTATTAATGCTGGAAAAAGGGTAGTAATTATAGCTAACCACATTTCATATCTAGATTCTGCAATACTAACTGTTTATTTACCAGGAAAATTAATTTTTGCTGTTAATACATATGTAGCTCAAAAGTTTTGGGTTAAGCCTTTTTTAACAATAGTTAAAGTTTATTTTGTTGATACTAGTAATGCAATAGCAATTAGGTCTTTAATTTCTGAAGTTAAAAAAAATCGAAAAATTGTAATATTTCCTGAAGGAAGAATTAGTATTACTGGCTCTTTAATGAAAATATATGAGGGGCCAGGTATGATTGCTGATAAATCTAAGGCTGCAATTTTACCAATTCGTATTGATGGGCTACAATATACTGTTTTCTCAAAATTAGAAAAGCGTCCTAAAACTACAATATTCCCTAAAGTTAAAATTACTATATTACCTCCTGTACGTATTAGACCATTGCCAGAGCTTGATTTTTCTGATCGTAGAAAATTTATTAGTCATAAATTATATGATATAATGACAGAGATGATTTTTAGAAGCTCTGATTATAATCAAACTATTTTTCATTCTTTGATTGATGCATCAAGACGTTACGGGGCCAATAAATTAATTTTGCAAGATATTACTAATAATAGCTTAACTTATAGACAATGCTTAGTTCGTTCGTTTTTATTAGGTAGATTACTTAGTAATGTTATAAGTCCTGGTAATTATATTGGAGTAATGCTACCAAATAGCACTACTACTACCATAACTTTATTTGCTTGTATGGCATATAACTTTATACCAACTATGATAAATTTTACTCTTGGAATAAAAAGTATTATTTCTTCATGTCGCACTGTTGGTATAAATATTATCTGTACTTCGAGGTTATTTATCGAAAAGGCTAGATTACAAGAGCTTAATTATCAATTGAATAAGTATTTTAGAATAATATATTTAGAGGATTTGAGAAGTAACTTAAAATTCACAACTAAAATTGTATGTTGGTTAGCAGGTTTTTTTCCTAGAGCATATTACAGCTTTATTAATAAGAATAACAATGGTAATTCTAGAGCAATAGTATTGTTTACTGCTGGAACAGAACAGGCTCCTAAAGCAGTAGTATTATCACACAACAATTTATTAGCTAATAAAAATCAGGTATCTGCAGTTACAGATTTGTCAACTTCAGATATAGCATTTAATGCATTACCTATGTTTCATACATTCGGATTAACAGGAACTATATTGATGGTGCTTAGTGGAGTAAGAACATTTCTTTATCCATCACCATTAGATTATAGAATAATTCCCGAGGTAATTTATGATGTTGGAGCAACTATTATGTTTAGTACTAGTACTTTTTTAAACAATTATGCTAAATATGCTCATCCATATGATTTTTATTCTTTAAGAAGAATATATGCAGGGGCAGAGAAGTTAAGACCTGAAACCAGAGAATTATGGTTTAAAAAACATGGGATTAAAATTTTTGAAGGCTATGGTGCAACTGAAGCTTCACCAGTAATTAGTGCTAATACTCCAATGCATGATAAACCTGATACAGTAGGAAGAATAATGCCTGGACTTAAATATGCAGCTTTAGAAGTTGAAGGCATTAGTAATGGTAAAAAGTTGTGCATAAAAGGACCAAACGTTATGCTTGGTTACATTTTATCAAGTAATCCAGGAGTGATAGTGCCGCCAAAAGTTGATGGATTAGGTGATAGATGGTATGATACTGGAGATATAGTTTCAATTGATGAAGAGGGGTATATTACAATTAAGGGGAGAGCAAGAAGATTTGCTAAAATTGCAGGAGAAATGGTTTCACTTGTTGTAATTGAAGATATTGCTACTGCTATCGATAAAAATGGTAAACATGCAGCAGTTTGTGTTGACGATGAATATAAAGGCGAGCAGATTATATTATGTACTGACAGTAATATAGTTGATCAAGCAAAATTTGCAAGATATATTCTTAACTCTGGCCTGAGTAAACTATATATTCCTAGAGATATTATTCATGTTGTGGAGATTCCATATTTTACTACTGGTAAGACAGATTATGTATCTGTTAGTATTATGGTAAAAGATTTATTATCTGTTTCAGTGAATAAATTAGATAAAACTTGATACTATAAATTTCACTTAGTGTTTGTATTTGGGGTTGAAAATTTGAGCTTTTTAGACTATAAAATATATTTTAGCCAGTCTATATTGATTATGTGGTTAATAGGTTGACCTTGATCACATTTAGCAGAAATTTCTGAGTTAAGTGGTATTTGCGTTAAAAGTGGTATTTGAAATTCACGTGCTATACTTTGAGCCCCACTTTTACCAAATGGAAAAATAGTATTGTTATCACTATTTGTTAGGTAGCTCATATTTTCTACTATGCCTAAAATATTAATTTCTAGCTTTCTATATAAAATTAATGATTTTCGGACTTCAGATGTAGAAACTAACTGAGGAGTAGTAACTGCTATAACACCAAATATTTCATAGTTTGTTGTTAATGTAATATGAATGTCACCTGTACCAGGTGGCATATCGAGAATTAAGTAATCAATATTGTTCCACTGAGCCATTAATAATTGATGTAGTGCTTTAGAGGTCATAGCTCCACGCCAAGCTAATGGTGAATCATTATTAACTAATAAACTTAATGATAAAACATCTATACCATTCTTATTAATTGGTACTATCTTATTTTGAATTAGTTGAATATTTTGGCTAATACCAAACATTATTGGAATAGATGGGCCATAAAAATCTGCATCTAATAATCCAACTCTAAATCCTTGATCTTTAAGCTCTTGAGCAAGAGCTGAGCTAATAGTGGATTTGCCTACACCGCCTTTACCTGAAATAATAGGGATAATATGTCTTACTCCAGATATTTTGATTTTTTCCTTAGGAATATTATTATTTTGATTTTTGTAGTACGAATTATCTTTATTACTAACAACTATATTAACCTTTTTAATGTTAGGTATTTCTTGTTGAAGGATTATTGTAGCTTTTTTTTGCAGTAGTAATGCTTCATTATATTGATTTTTATTAATAAATAACACAAAACTTATTTGTTGGTTATTAACTATAGGACTAGAAATAACATCTATAAATTTTGTTCCATCAGAAAAAGTTAAAGTAATTAATTTATTGGTTATTTCATTGATAATGTGATTAATACTCATATCAGTATTGAATTTTAGTAAATAAGATATATATTCTGCTTAACTAGTATGTTGTTTTTAATTATGTAAAAACAAGCTATTATTTTAACTTAACTATTAAGTAATATATTCACAACAGTAACAAGTGTTAATTATAAAATGTTTCTAGAATATTTAAATAGGTTCTTATGAAATCACCTTGGGACAGTATGGATGATGCAAAAAATATATTTTTGAAAGGAAAAAATAATTTTTTCTTTTCTAATAATTTTAATTTTAGCATTAAAGCTATACTAATTTTAATATTTACCTTGATTCTAATTTGGTTATTATCTGGTATTTATAAAGTTAATGAGGGTGAGGAAGCTATAGTTATTAGATTTGGTGAATATGTTCGTAAAGCACATCCAGGATTGAATTATCATCTTCCTGATCCTTTAGAAAGGGTAGTAATTGAAAGGGTGAGGATGTCAAGACAAACAGAAGTTGGATATAGCTCTGTACAATCTAGAAAAGAAGCTTACAATAGTAATTATAGGAAACATTCTTATCCACTAAATAACAGAACTATCAGTAATCAGCATTTAGGTGAAAGCAGTACTATGTTGACAGGGGATGAAAATATAGTTGAATTAAATTGTAATGTTAGATGGCATATTAAAGATTTATATTCGTTTGTCTTTAATGTTGCATTTCCAGAGGAAACTGTCAAAATAGTTGCGGAGAGTGCTATCAGAGAAGTAATTAGTGAAACTCCAATTGCTTCAATTTTATCAAATCAAAAACAAGAAATAGCTGATAAAATTGAAAAGTTAATTCAGCAGATTTTAAATCAATATTCTATTGGTATTGAAATAGAGAGAGTGCAGTTGCTGAAGGCTGAGCCACCATCAGAAGTTATTGATGCTTATCGTGATGTACAAACATCAAGAGCTGATAAGGAAAGAGAAATAAATCAGGCTCAAGCTTATAGAAATGATAAAATACCTGAAGCTAGAGGAAAAGCTGCAAAATTAGTTGAAGAAGCAAAGGGGTATAAGCAAGCTATTGTTGCTAAAGCTTTAGGTGATGTTCAGAAATTTAATGCAATATTAGTAGAATATAGATTAAATAAGGAAATTACTAAAGAGCGTTTATATCTTAATACAATTGAAACAATATTGCGTGGTAGTAAAAAAATTATTATAAGTGATGAGAGTAAGTTATTACCTCATATGGGTATATCACTTAAATAATTAAGTAGTAAGGTTTTAAGTTATGACGATAAAAAAAGTATATTTGATAAAAATTATTGCGATTACTGTAATAGTGCTTGCTCTATTTAATTCTATATTTCAGGTGATGCAACATCAGTATGCGGTAGTTTTTCAATTCGGAGAAGCAATAAAAGTTATATCAGAGCCAGGATTAAAGTTTAAGATACCGTTTATTCAAAATGTGTTGTATTTTGATAAAAGATTAGTTTCTGTTGAAGTATCAGCTAAAGAGCTTACAGCATCTGATGGGAAAAGAGTGATTGTTAATGCATTTGCTAAATTTAAAATTATTGACCCTATTACTTTTTTTAAAACAGTGTATAATCATAATGGAGTAAAAGTTAGATTGAATAAAATTATTGAGTCTGCAATGCGAAAAGTTATTGGGCGAGCTACTTTTATTACTTTATTATCTAAGCAAAGATCTGAGATAATGGCTGATATTTATGATTTAGTTAATAAGGAAGGAAAATCATTTGGTGTTGATGTAATTGATGTTAGAATTTCAAGAACTGATTTACCAAAAGAAAATAGTGCAGCAATCTATCAGAGAATGCAAACAGAGAGAGAAAAAGAAGCTAAGCAGATTAGAGCTGAAGGAAAAGAAGAAGCTGTTAGAATAAGATCAAAAGCTGATAAAGAATGTGATATTATTTTGGCAGATTCTTATAAGCAGGCAAAGATATTAGAAGGGGATGGAGATGCTGAGGCTTCTCGTATATACAATAGTGTATATAGTCAAGACCCAGAATTTTATCGGTTTTACCAATCGTTATTAACTTATTCTAAGGTGTTAAGCAAGGATGATACTACCTTCGTAGTATCTCCTAATAGCGAATTGTTTAAGTTTTTAAATTTAAGTAACATTAATATTAAAGGTTGAATTTATGAAAAAAGTATTTTATCTACACTTAATGGTATTTGCATTACAAGGTATAAGTAATGTGCATTCTAAAGTACAGCTCTTAAATCAAAAAGCAGCTTTACCTCAACAGAAATCAGCAGAATATGTTAATGTAAGTAGTTTATCAGATATAGTTGAATCATTAGTGCCGACTGTAGTAAGTATTTATGCTGTAGAAACTAATATTGGAGTTAACTTTAATAATAAGTTTTCTAAATCTCAACAAGAAGTATTTTTAGGTTCTGGTATTATAATAGATAGCTCTGGATATATTGTGACTAATGATAATGTTATAGCAGGAGCTAATAATATAAAGGTAAAATTGCATGATGGTTCAGAACTAATAGCAGAATTAGTTGGTGGAGATAGTAAAATTAATATAGCTTTGTTAAAAGTTAATTCTTCAACTGTATTACCGTATGCTAGTTTTGGTGACTCAAATCAATCTAGAATCGGAGATCAGGTTATTGTGATAGGAAGTCCTTTTGGATTAGAAGGGACAGTAACTAATGGTATTATTTCTGCTAAGGGGCGGGATATAGGTAGTTCAATAGTAAATGATTTTATTCAAACTAATGCTGTTGTGCATATGGGTAGCTTTGGTGGGCCAATGTTCAATCTTGATGGAAAAGTTATCGGAATAAATTCTCTTCATGTATCACACTCGGGTGTAAGCTTTGCTATCCCATCCAACACTGTATTAGAAGCAGTTGAACACTTAAAAAAAGGAGAAAAGATTCGCCGTGGTATGTTAAATATTATGCTTAATGAATTAACTCCAGAATTAAATGAAAGTTTAGGCTTAAAGCAAGATCAAACTGGAGTTTTAATAACTGAAGTTATAAAGGATGGTTCTGCTGCACGATGCGGAATTATTCCTGGGGATATCATTACTAAATTCCATGATAAGGAAGTAAAAAAAGGCAGAGATTTGCAGGTAGCTGTGTCCTCTACTATGCTTAATTCTGAGAGGGAGGTATCTCTTTTACGTAATGGGAAACCTATTTCTTTGAAATGTAAAATTATTGGTAATAAAGGTGAAGATAGTGAGCAGCAGAGTAATGACCAAAGCATTGTAGTTAATGGTGTAAAATTTGTTGATCTTACTTCTGATGTAATGAAGAAATATAATATTTCTTCTAATGCTACTGGTGGCCTACTTGTTCTTGAAGTTTCGCCTAACTCTTCTTGGGGAAGACAAGGATTTAGAATTGGTTTGAGACCTAGAGATATAATTTTATCAGTTAAGCATGATGATAATAAAAAGGATATTTCTGTTAAAACATTAAGGGAAGTAGTGACAAATATAAAGCATGATGAAATTTTTTTGACAGTGCAAAGACAAGATAGAATGCTTTACATTGCTTTACCTAACATTAATAAGTAAACTTTTTAAATATAAAAAAAATCTAAAGTCAATTTTTTAATTGACTTTATTAGACATGGTATTAACTTTAGAAATATTTTAATTAGCTAGTTTTTTATTAAAAATTTTATAGTATTATTGTAATCAATATAGTTTATTAAGTATTGTTATGGGTAAGTAATTATGGTTAAAAAGTTAGTTGTTAGCATATGTGTATTAGTATTACTTTCTGGTTATAAGTGGAAATGTTTATGGTCAAGTTCTAAGTCAGCATTTTTTTCTCTGGGATCAGGAACTAAGGGTTTTCAAGAAGATGAGGATGATATGTCAGAAATTGTTACAAATATTAATTTTGAAAATAGAGATCAGGTAGCAGATAATAATTTACAGCAAGGGGAATATTTTGATATAAAGAATGAGGAATTTTTACAGGCTGTAGATGGAAACCATAAGGTATATTTTGCAACTGAAAAATTTGATATCTCTGAAGAAAGTAAAAAGGTTTTAAAAAAACAGAGTGATTGGCTGAAAAGTAATTCTGAAGTCAGAGTAATGATCGAAGGGCACTGCGATGAGCGTGGAACTAGAGAGTATAATCTTGCTCTTGGAAAAAAAAGAGCTGATGCTGTTAAGCAATTTTTAATTACATTAGGTGTAAGCAAAGATAAGATAGAAACTACTTCTTATGGAAAAGACAAGCCTGAGGTTGAAGTTACTAAAAATAATAAAGAAGAAGCTTATAGACGAAACCGTAGAGCTGTGACCATTATTAGGAGTTCTGTTCTCTGAAAAAAAAGGAAGGAAAGCGTGCTTTTAAGGATAAAATTTTTGCTTGTGCGCTTTTTTCTATAACTATAAAAAAATTTTTTTTATCCCTCATACAGACTAAAATAAATGTTTTCTGCTATCCATCAGCATAATTTTATTTTCATCTATAGATAGATTTTGATGTGTGAGATCCAAATGTACTCTTACTTTAAAAAGAGAAATTTTTTTAAAAGCTCTTTTTTTTCTTTTGAATAAAAAAAACAAAGATGGTATTATATGTACGTGTGTGAGAGTAGAAGAGTTGAAAAAATTGATCAGTAAAATAAATACTACAATTTATTATCATTAAATAATTATATATCGTGTTATTGCGCTTATAAGCGCTTGAATAAAATTATATATAAAGTTTATTTCACTATATGGTTCGTAAAAAAAAATTTAAATAATTTTTTTAAGCTTCTGCTATAGCTAGCATATAGTATGTAGATTTCTATAATATGTGTTACAGAAATTTGCAAGCTATCAATTTTTTTGGAAATTTTCTTCTAGCAAAGAAAGTAATGTAGAAAAGTTTTTACTACTTGCTTTTGGATAATGGAAAGACGTTTTTAAGAAAAACTTTTGAGGATAGCCTTTTTTTTTATCCGTTTATTATATAGAGATAAGTTATAGGTTTGATTTCTACACTCGATAGTAAGGTACCTTGAAGTTAGGTTATATTTTTTATATTAAACTTTTAAAAATTTTTGCCCCCAAAAAACTTTAAAAAAATTTCCTCTAGTGGACCTAAAACTTTTTTTTCAGAGCTATATATAACTAATAGATCTAGATCTAAGTTAAAAACAATACTTTGACAAATAACATGGTAACTAGAAAAAATAACAACCTTGGCAGAAAAAAGCATATTTGCTAAAAAATAGCCAATATATAAAATTTAAGCCATAATGCTATAATAATTAGTTCATTTATATGGTGTTACATAATTACTAATCCAATCTATAATATCTTGTTTGCTTTTGCCTCCTACTTCTCTAGAAACTGCGTCTCCATTACTAAATAATATTAATGTTGGAATACTTTGTATTTTAAAATCAGTAGCAACTTGAACATTTTTTTCTATGTTGATTTTTACTATTTTTATCTTATCTGATAATTCTTCAGATATTTCTACTAAAATTGGAGAAAGCTGACGGCATGGCCCACACCAATCAGCATAAAAATCTACTAATATTAGCTTATTCTTAGATAGAAGAACTTCTTGTTTAAAATTTTCTTCATCATTAATCTCTATAATATTTTTAGTCATCATAATCTCCTATATTAACTATAAAAATCTAGTGAAAATCCAAACCTTTCCACTTCATCATATTTTTCGCTTTTAATAGGTATAGCATAGAAAAATTTTATTGGTTGTCCTATTATATCAAAAGTTAATCCAACACCAATAGACGCTCTTAGGCTGAATTTTTCACTATCAGCAAAGCAATTATTATTACCAACAACACCTATTATTTTTTTGCTAATTCCCCAAATACTACCTATATCCATAAAAACTGATCCTCTAGCATTTAACTCTTCTGGTACCCCTATTGGAAAAAATAACTCAGAACTTGCTGTAAAACTATTAGTTCCTCCTATTCTTAAGTCTATAGCTTGTATTCTAGGACCTATGCCATTATTATTAAACCCTCTAAGGTGGTCTTGACTACTTTTCAGCAAATCATAAACATTAATTTCTTCACCAAAAATTCCTTTAATATTGCTAAACCTGGTAACAAACATTAATGTTACTTTATTATCAAGAAATGACTTATAAAACTTTGCCATTACTGTATTTTTAAGATATTTTACTGTTCCTCCTAAACCAGAGAATGATATTCCATAACGCATAAAATATCCATTTTTAGGTTTACGAAAGTTATCAGTTCTGTTGTATGTAACAGCTCCATCAACTATTGAATAAATAAAATCGTGGTTTTCACCATATATATTTTGAATAACTTTATCAGATACTGTATCTCCCTTATCGAACTTAAGGGTATACCCTAATGTGCCAATAAGATGCTCTGTTAGATTACGATCTACCTCAATACCAATTCCATAAACATTATGTGAATAATAATCCTCTCCCTTGTATTTTTTCATAACTGTATATTGATTATTATTTTCTTTTGTCTGACTTTTACTTTTCAAATCAGAAGGCTCTTTCCCAAGATGGAAAAGATGCAATTTTCCTAAAAAACCGCTACCAATAAAATTGGGATCCATAATACTGATAGATTGTATTGAATTTTTTTTAGCAATTGATAGCTCCGCACTGATTAATTTTCCGGTCCCTATAAAATTGTCCCAACTAAAACCAAAACTTCCAGTTAATCCAGTTAAGCTATTGTAGCCAGCACTGAGGTTAAGACCACGCAGTCTTTTCCCCTCTTTTATCTCAACTAAAACATCACAATAATCACTATCTGCAACTGGCACTATACTTACAATAACATCCTCTATAAAGTTTAACCCTATAATGTTTTTTTTGGTTATTTCTAATTTTTTTTCATCTAACACATCACCTTCAATTAACTTTATTTCTCTTCTAATAACATAGTCTTGTGTAATCTCATTGCCTAGAATGTTGATATTACGTATATAAGCTTCTTTTGCAAAATCAATAACAAATACTACATCTATAATGGATGAGTTCTCGCTACGATATTTTATCTTAGGATAAAGCTGAACTTGATGTAATCCTTTTTTATGTAAAGCATCTGTAATTTCCTGGCTAATATTATTTAATCTTACATTATTAAAGAGCGTATTTGAACCTAATTTTAAAAATTTACTAAATTCTTCAGTATTAATAGATGGAATATTAGTTTCTAAACTTACTTTTCCAAAGTTAAATCTTTTATCTTCATCAATAATATAAGTAATAACTACAAAGTCTTTAGCTGGACTAAGTTCAATACTAGATGAAATATTACAATGCGCAAAGCCGTTATTTCGATAAAATTGTTGTAGTAATGCTTTATCATGCTCGATATACATAACATTATAAAATGTTAAAGGTGATGCAAAGTTGGTCCAACGCTTCTCTTTACATAAAGTTACTGAGTGTAATTTTTCATCACTATAATGGTTGTTACCAACAAATAAAATTTTCTTGATAAAAACTCTAGGACCTTCATTTATCTTAAAAGTTACAACAACTTCTCCATTATTGGTAGTACTAATTTCAGATGTAACTTGTGCTAAAAAGAAACCTGCTGCCTTATATTCTTCAACTAATCTTGTAATATTTTCCTGTAATTCTGAATCAATAAGCATATTGCCAGCTTTAATAGTAATCATTGCAAGCAAGGCTTTTTTAGATATAGATCCTGAATCATTGACTAGCTTAACTTCTGTTATCAATGGGGCTTCTTGTACTTTTACTGTTAGCTTACTATCAATAAAACTTATGCTTACATCTTTAAAAAATTTTGTATAATGTAGAGCTAGTAAAATATCATTTTCTTTGCTATAGTTTAACTCATCTCCAATAGATACTCCCAATTTACTGATAATTGTTTCACTTTCAATGCGTTGATTACCTATTACTTCTATATTCTTAATTTTATCAGCTACAACAATGCTGCATAAATTAGCAAATAATATACCAGCTAAGCTATACCATATAAATTTATTCACAGTTCTTAATCCTAAAATTTAAACAATAAATTCTTTATATCATTTGATACAGAAATTACAATTAAAAAAATAATAATTGCAGTGCCTAGTTGCATAGTAATATTATAAACAGTCAAATTTATGGATCTCCTACCAGCAATTATTTCATACATAAGATAAAGAAGCCTTCCTCCATCTAATGGAGGAATAGGTAATAAGTTCATCAAACCTAAGCTAATTGATAAATTTACTAAAAAGTATAAAAAATTGCTTCCACCGCGACTAATTGCTTTACTAGATTCATATGCTATACCTACTATACCTACAACCTCTGCTGCAGAATTTTGTCCTGTTAATTTTTGCCATAGTGTTATAAATATTAACTTAGATAATTTCACAGTATAACTAACTGATTCTAACATACTATTAAGTAAAGTGCCACGAATATGTACTAACTTTCCTCTAATTCCTAAGTCTCCAATTTTAATTTCACCACCATTCAATTTATATAATTTTGTCTGTGGAACTATATTTTTTTCTATTAATTGATTATCTCTTTCTAAGATTACATTTATTGGTACATCTGGATAATTAAAAGCTATCAGCATTGTATCTAAAAAATTATAAACTTTAACACCAGCGACCTCAGTTATCAGATCGCCCTCATAGATACCAGCTTTATGTGCTGCAGAACCTGGAATTACACGATCTACAATAGATGAAATTGTGTATTTACCATAGGTACTACCTAAAAATGTAAGTGCTGCAAGTGCAAAAATAAAATTTGCTGCTGGACCAGCTAGTACTATAAGTATTTTATTAATGATAGGTTGATTATTATAATTTTTTTTATCCTTAGAATTTTGCGAATGCTGCTGCATGCGAACAAATCCACCTAATGGAAGTATGCATACCTTCCATCTAGTAAGATTTTTATCAAGAAATGAAAATAATTCTTTTCCTAAACCTATTGAAAATTCTTGAACATAAACTCCACACCATCTAGCACAAAAGTAATGACCAAATTCATGCACGAAAATTAAAAAGTTTGTAGTAATAATAAATGATAATATTGTTGTTACTAAAAACATTACTTCTTACACAATGTAAATATAAAAATTTAATAAAAATCAAGCAACAATTACAGTGTAAGTTAATATAAAAGTTTATTCAACACAATATAACTTAATTTATGAAATTGATTAGGAAAAAACTTAGAGAGGTAAATTAGTGGCGAACAATATCACTTAACAAAATGATTTACAAAGGATAAGATATGCTACATAGAAGATTAAACAAAATTATCAAAGAAAGAATCTTATGAAAAAAGACATAGATATCCTCATTACTATTTTATAGATAATTTCGTCAAAATTAGCAATAAAAAGGAAAATCAACTTTGCTGTGCTTCTTTTTGAAGTCTATAGTTTTTTAGTAAAAAAATGCTAAGTATAATATTTACTCTCTTTTTATACTTAAATATGTTTCTTATATCAAACTCAGATTAAAAAAGCTAATTTTTTAAGTTAGCGATAAAACTGAATGGTTTTAACAGGTTTATGGTAGTCACCATAAAACTTTAAATGCAATTTTTGATTTGATAAATTATTTCTATCTTTAGTACTATTAATTTTAAAATAAGAATTAAACTCTAATTTTTTTTGATCTAACATTACTACTCCTGTCCCTTCACCATTTAGTTGTTCAGTATTTAGCTTATACTTACTAAACTGTAATACACCTTTATTAAACTGAAAGTCTCCTTCTACTGTCTGAAAAATTGTCTTACCATGATCTGTAGCTATATTAATATCTTGTTGTAAGTTATCGTAGATATAATTATTATGTGTAACTTTATCAATTAAGTAATCAAGAGACATATTATTGATTTCAATATCTTTAGCTATAAATTTAGCTGTGACATTAAGGTTATTTATTAACTCAGTTAGATTTTCTCCATTTGTAGTTATAGTACCTTGCATACTAGCTAATCCCTGTGGTAAGAAAGTTGCGTTATTTTGTAATGAAAAAGAAAAAGTAGGTATATGAAATGAATTATAAGCATACACTAATGTTGTAGATAACGGAGACATTAATATACCACCTTTAGCTTTAAATTCACTATTATCAATGTGTGCATTAAAATCCTTTACCTCGATAATTTGGCTTTGAACTGCTAATTTAGCAGCCAAGTCTTGTATTAATTTGTTATTGTATAAAAGTTTCTGTAAATTAGCATTTAAATTAACAACAACTTTTTGATACTTTAGCTTATCAATGAGCTTTTTTATATTATTAAAAATCTGATTACTATTATTCTCATTATTAAGATATAACTCCCCTTGATCAATTGTAACATTAATTTTAGGCTTTATATCCTTGGTATGAAAGCTTACCTTGCCTATAAGATTATTTTTTCCATTTCTATAATAAAAATTATCAATATTAATTTGTCCTGGAAACAAATATGCAAGTATAAAAAGCTTACTAGGTTTTTCCTGATTTTGAAAAGTAATTGACTTAAAATTTAGATTAAGGCATGCATTATAATTAATAGTATTTAAAGGTACAAATTTCATCACGTAATCCTGTTTTTCTATACCAGTACTTAAGCTTTGATAATACTCTAATAATGAAGAAATTAATGGATAATTTGATTTATTTAAATCAAAATCAAATAATGTTAATCTAGCAAAAACCCTTGATAGATTACTTCCAACTAACTTATTATACATGCTACCTTGAATTTTAGCACTTCCTATTTGCATATTTATATCATATAGCTGGTGATCGATAATTGTTGATCTAATATTGCTTTCAAACAATAGAGATTGTACTTCATTTACTGCTATATTTTTAAAATTTAATAGAGATAGCAAGTTATTAATATTGTTATGCTCTAATCTTATTTTACCTTCAAATAATGATCGATATTGATTTTGTTTTACTTTTCCTGCGATTTTAAAACTACCGCCAGAACTAATAGTGCCAGAGAAATCATGAATGTTCATAATCTGATCTCTAACTTTGCTAATAAAAGATATATTTGTAAGCTTTTCTTCACATATAAGAACATTCTTAGCAGTAATTGTAATATCGCTATTATCAGTGGAAAGTTTTATTATATTTTTTTTGCCTTGAAAATTGACAATATTATCACTATTTCTACCGAAAAATAATTGATTCAGTGCTAATTTACTAAATGTTATATTAATTATATCAGCAGTCTGTGGATTATTAAAGTGTGTAATACTGCCTACAGCCTCTATAGAGGCTGAATTGATTTTTAGATTTTTAATTGATACCATTTGGTCTATAATATTGGTATCAAAAATTAATTCAACCTGCTCATTAGTGTTAAATTTATTTAGTATGGAATCAATATCATAGTAATAGCTATTAATAAAATGGCTTAAGTCTTTGATTAGCAATCTACAACTACCTACCGGCAATTGATGCTCATTTAGCGAACCTTTAAATATTAGGGAATAGTTTTCAGAAGAAAATTCCAAATTAATTTCCTGTTGGCTATCACATGGTAGAGTTCCTTTCACTCGATGAATATCATCTAAAACACCTTGAATCAGATATTGATCATTTACTAAACTTGCTGTTAATGCATTAACTGTGTGTGTTATATTTTTGTGTAAATTAATACAGTTAACATTCATCATTTGTATGTCATATCTTCCAGGTAAAAATTCATAAATACTATCAATCAAATTTATCATATAATCAAATCGTGATCTGCCAATTGTAATATTGGCATCTTCAATTACCAGGTGAGATACTTTTGGCTGAAAAGTAAGCAATGACAATGGTGAAAAATATATTTTTACTTTTTTGATGAGAAAATTTTTATTATCTACTGATAAATTATCAACACTAATTTGAGGTATTGGAAATTTTTTTGCTACTAGTTTAGTATTAAAGGATAGTTTTTTATTTGACAGTACAAGTTGTTGTACATGTTTTGAAAGCTTATTATAGTTAAATAGATATATTATTAATATTAAGCATATAAATAATAGCAAGAAAATGGCAGAAAAATAGAGTTTTTTCTTCATAAGGTTTACTTTAAATAATATATTCTATATAATTTATTGCTGTACATTAATGAAATTATATAACTGTTATTTTAATATTCCTAAGCAGATCATAGATTTGCATATTGTACAAATAAAAAAATTCTTAATGTTTTCAAGAATATAATCAACTTAATGCTTTATAGTTTTTTTGAAAAAATACTATAAAAATTACACATATTAATACATTCTTTATTATGTCAAGTAAAAGTAAATTGATTGCTGTTGGTATCATATCATCCCCTTATGGAATTAGAGGGCAGGTAGCTGTTAAATCTTTTACTGATCCTGCAGGTAATATTTTGAACTATGAATTAAAAGACTGTCACAAAAATATTATAAAAATTCACTCAGCAAAAATATTAGCAAAAAAAATTATATGTAATATTGATAAAATTACAACTCGTACTGCAGCTGAGCAATTAGTACATAAAAAATTATATATTTATAAGTATGAACTACCTCAGTTGCAAGAATCAGAATATTATATTGAAGATCTTAAGGGAAAGAAAGTTAAGAACTTAGCAGGAGAAATTATCGGTAAAATTTGCAATATTTGTAATTATAATGCTGGAGATATCATTGAAATAGAATATAATAATGGAACAAAGATTATGTATCCGTTTACTAAAGAAATATTTCCTCAAATAACAGAGGGTTTTGTTATTGTAAACCTTCCTGAGATTATATAGCATAACAAAAAATTTACTTTTATTAAGATTAATTTGCAATATTTAAATATATGCTTTTAACTTGAAGAGTTGAAAAAATTATCAGTAAAAAAAACTATAAGTTGATCTTTTATTAAAGATTCTAATATAGTTCTTAAAATTTAGGAATATTTGCAAAAAAACTGCTATAGAGAATTGGGAAATGATTCAAAATTAGCACAAATTTATTATATAGCTAAACTAGTATAAAACAGTTAGTAATAAATTGTGAAAAATAGTTCACAGGTGGTGAGAGATATCTATAAGAGAGGATCTCAGGAAAATATATAACAGCTCTATACTGTTTTATAGATACTTTTATTAAAATAAATGGATTATATAGCTTATATATTTATCTTATAATACTAGAAAGCCTTAAAATATCTAGAATAAGATATTTTCATAATTGACCTCTCTAGCTTCCATACATAATTCTATTTCTAATCTAAAACTGAGGTAGTAACATAGGTTTTTCCATAGAAAAATTATTTTGCTATATTATTAAGGTTATTCTATGTTAGATGTATTATTTGAGCTATAGAATAAAGTATTGATTTTTCTGAATCTTTTAATTTATAAATGTACTTATGCAGATCAATAAAGGAGGTTTTTATTATAATAACTAATAATTTATGGCAAGTATTCAGTAATGTAGCTTTAGGAATTCCTATAACTTTACAATATGCTTTTAGTGCGGTTTGCTTAGGGTTTATTATTGCTGTATTGTTAACAGTAAGCAGAATGTCTAAGTATAAAATATTAAGATTTGGATCTAATACTTATATATCAGTTTTTCGTGGTACTCCATTAATAATACAGTTATACATAATATATTTTTCTTTTAAAATAAGTAATATATTCTTTGCTGGGGTGCTTGTATTTTCACTGAATTCTGGAGCTTACGTTGCAGAGATTATCAAGTCTGGAATTAATTCAGTCGATAAAGGTCAGATTGAGGCCGGTTTAGCTCTTAATATACCTTATTTTTATATTATGAAAGATATTATTTTACCTCAAGCTCTGAGAAAAATTATTCCTGCATTAGTTAATGAAGTTATTAACCTTCTTAAGGAGTCATCTATTATTTCAGTATTAGGAGGAATGGATTTAATGGGTAGAGCTAAAATTTTATCTCAGACAACCTATGATTTTTTTACTCCTATGATTAGTGTTGCATTATGTTATTATATTTTAGTATTAATTTTAAGTTTTATTGCACAAATTTTAGAAAAAAAATTAAAATTGAAGTATGACTAGCGTAATAAAATTAGAAAATGTTTCAAAAAAATTTGGCAAATTTTCGGCTCTTTATAATGTTAATTTTGAGCTTTTTAAAAATGAATCTGTTATTATTTTAGGGCCATCAGGAAGTGGAAAGTCAACTTTATTAAGATGCATTTGTCAATTAGAAAATATTAGTAGTGGTAAAATCTTTGTTGATGGTCAACAAATTAACTCCTCAAATAAGAAGGAATTGCTATCTAAAGTTAGTATAGTTTTTCAACATTTTAATTTATTTTCTCATTTTACAGTGCTACAAAACTTAATCTATGCTGCGCAAATAGTTTTGAATATGTCTACACAAGATGCAATAACAAAAGCTGATGAATTATTACTATCATTTGGTTTAAAAAATAAAAAGAATGATATGCCTGCTAAACTTTCAGGAGGGCAGAAGCAAAGAGTAGCAATTTGTAGAGCACTAATGATGAGCCCAGAAGTTATGTTATTTGACGAACCAACTTCAGCTCTAGATCCAGAATCAATTATCGAAGTAGTTAACACTATTACAAAATTAAAACATAGTATGAGTGTCGTCATTGTAACCCATAACATTGCCTTTGCTAAAGTTATTGCTGATCGAATAATTTTTATGGATAAAGGACATATTTTAGCCTGTCAAAGTGTATTAGATTTTTTTAACGAACCTAAGTCACATAGAGCAAGATTATTTCTTGAAAATTTGCATAACTTTTATTAAAGTTTTAAAATAAAAATTATTAGCATTAAATCATTTGAAATTGTTATACCTTTGTATAGCAAGGATGCTGTAACTTTACATACAATCTAGACTATTAATATCTATCTTCAGGTGTACTTGAAGTACAATGTAATAGTATGATTCTGATAAGAGAAACCTTTCTTTAATTACTTATCTTCCACAGTTTCTAGAGCATGTTGTTACTACAAGGTATAATTTGTACAATTCTTAAATTTTGGATTTACATAAGTTGGTAGCAGCACTGTATGGTATACATTATCTTTCTTGCGAGAAAAATTATAACTCATATTTGTTTGTTCGTTTTTAACAAAAATTCGTGCATTATACGCTGCTTTACAACAACTATCTCCTCCTTTGCTTCTACTTAATGTTATGTTACTACAGTGAGAGCTTACTAAATAAGCTGTTTATGTTCAATGTGAGATTTAATGCAAAAATTGATCTCGATAATGTTGAAAAAGCTATTTTTTTTGCTAAGGAATATCATGGACAGCAAATGAGGGATACAGGAGAACCATATTATACGCATCCATTGGAAGTAGCATGTATGGTAGCAGACTATAGCTTTGAAACTGACACCATTATTACAGCAATATTACATGACACTATCGAAGATACAAGTCTTACACAAGAAGATATTGCTGAGGCATTTAGTATAAAAATTGCAGAACAGGTTTCTGATCTTACTAGAATTAGTGATAACAAAAAAATTAGTTCTAGGCAAATGATTAAAACATTGCGTCTGCAAAATAAAAAGGATTTGTTATTAATAAAATTATGCGACCGCTACATAATATTAAAACTATATCAATAAAACCTTATGATAAAAGACAAGAATAGTCATTGAAACGAGCAAGAATTTGTACCTCTTGCTCGATACCTTAAACTATCAGAGATTGCTGATGAGCTAAGTGGATATTGTTTCTTTCATACTGATTTTGATAATGAGTGCTGGTTAAAAGAACTTTTAAATGAGATAGTTTTAAAAAAACAGCATTTGTTTCTTTAACCTAGGATCACAACTAGATCCTTAATGTTAATGCTTTTTAATGTTATCAAAATAATTTTTTTAAATGTAAGCTTGTTCAAAATCAGGTTTATATTTAATAGCTGTATCGTAATTTTTAATTGCCTCTTGATATTGTCCTAATTCGAACAAGGCATTTCCCTTATTATTATAAGTCTTTGCATCATTTGGGTTGTATTTAATAGCTGTATCGTAATTTTTAATTGCCTCCTTATATTGTCCTAAATGGCTTAAAGCAATTCCTTTATTATAATAAGCCTCTGCATAATTTGGGTTATATTTAATAGCTGTATCGTAATTTTTAATTGCCTCTTGATATTGTCCTAAATGGCTTAAAGCAATTCCTTTATTATTATAAGCATCTGCATCATTTGGGTTGTATTTAATAGCTGTATCATAACTTTTAATTGCCTCTTGATATTGGCCTAATTCGAACAAGGCAATTCCCTTATTATAATAAGCATCGGTATAATTTGGGTTATATTTAATAGCTGTATCATAACTTTTAATTGCCTCTTGATATTGGCCTAATGTTTTTAAAGCAACTCCTTTGTTATTATAAGCACCTACATTATTTGGGTTGTATTTAATAGCTGTATCGTAATTTTTAATTGCCTCCTTATATTGTCCTAATTTAAACAAAGCAATTCCTTTATTATAATAAGCCTCTGCATCATTTGGGTTGTATTTAATAGCTGTATCGTAATTTTTAATTGTCTCTTGATATTGGCCTAAATCGCTTAAAGCAAGTCCTTTAGCACAATAAGCCTCTGCATCATTTGGGTTGTATTTAATAGCTGTATCGTAATTTTTAATTGCCTCCTTATATTGTCCTAAATGGCTTAAAGCAAGTCCTTTATTATTATAAGCTTGTTCAAAATCAGGTTTATACTGAATAGCTGTATCATAATTTTTAATTGCCTCCTTATATTGTCCTAAATGGCTTAAAGTAAGTCCTTTATTATAATAGGCCTCTGCAAAATTTGGGCTGTATTTAATAGCTGTACATAACTTTTAATTGCTTTTTGATACTTTCTTAACTTAAAAAAGAATTTCCTTTATTCAAATATTTTTCTGCTGCTAATATATCTTTATTCTGAATTAAATTCTGTTGTTAGCTGATTATTTTGTTCTGATGCAATAGCTGTATTTGAGATTTTATAATAAAACAGCTTACATTTATAAATTTCATATAATTACTTTTAACTTTTGCCTGTATTGAATGTTATCAGAAAATTTGTCAAGATTCTTTATTTTGCATTATTTCTATTTAAATTATTGAGATACAAGCTCAAGTCATATTGAAATGGAGTAGGCCTGTTTAAGGAGTTTACATGGCCATTCCATTCATTACGGTAATTTAGCCATGATTCTAATGTGGCTTAGTGTTTCATCTGGTTCAGAGATAAAATCACGTGGCTTTGTTTTTTTGCTCCTTATCAAAAATATCTTACCAATTTAGTCCAATGATCTTGAACAGTTGGATGTTGTGTAAAGTATCCTTTAGATAACAAAAGCACCAAATAGATGTTAGTAGGTAAATGATCTATTTTAGCTTTAACAGCTAAACCACCAATTTCTATAAGACGACTAGTACGCATTCTACGCTCTTTATCTTTTAGATTAAGTTCTTCCATTATAATTTTAGCTTTTTTTTGCTGAAGACTATGCTGCATAAGATTTACCATGTTAGTAATGAAGAAAAATAAAAAAAAATCAGGCCAGAATATATCAAAATAAAATTCCAGTAAAGAAACCGAACCTACCAAACCAACATCAAATAAATACAGTAAAAAACGATAATCCAAGTTATAAGCTTCATTGTAAGATAAGCTTATACACGATAAGTGCTTGAAAAAAATATACTGGCAAAATTAAAAAACTCATGTTACTGTGAAAGTCAGGTGAGAATTAGGATGGCGATACAGTTTCAAGAATAGAATTTTAAGTAGAAGCAAAGGAGGAGATAGTTGTTGTAAAGCAGCGTATAATGCACGAATTTTTGTTAAAAATGAACAAACAAATACGAGTTATAACTTTTCTCGCAAGAAAGATAATGTATACCATACAGTGCTGCTACCAACTTATGTAAATCCAAAATTCAAGAATGTACAAACATTAATGAATGAGGTGGAACGAACTGAAACAAGAAGAAATAGCCAATTGTTAAAAGATGTAGTAATAGCTTTACCAGATGATAAAGAGTTGAATTTAGACGATAGAATAGAGATTACACACAGAATAGTTAAGAAGATGGAATGGGTGAAACACGGACTTGGAGTACAAATAGATATTCATAAGCCTCACAGAGGTGATAAAAACTGGCATGCACATGTATTGGTTACTACTAGAAGATTTGAAAAGAATGGTGAAAAATTAGGTGTTAAGGCGGTAAACTCAAATCCTCAGTTTAGAACAGTTAATGGAAAACATTATATAATTCCAGAATCTAAAATGATTCATGAAAAGGTAAAGGAAGTAATAAACGAATATTTTGCTGAATTAGGATTGGATAACAAAGTAGATCAGATAAGTACAGTTCCACAAATGCATGTTGGTCCTGTTAGGATAAGAAGTTTTATTAATGAAATAGCTAATGCAAATGAGTTACGCAAAGAGGCTCATCTTCAGATTATTAGCGATGCTGATGAAGTATTAAATCATATAAA